>NZ_JACESD010000017.1:0-51115 GCF_013911995.1 Euryhalocaulis sp. | reverse complement strand
CGATATCGACGCCCGTCAGATCGAACGGATGAAATCTCTGCTGGCCGGTCAGCAGGACGCTTTTGCGCGTGATCGCCACCGCCCGCTGAACGAGCGCAAGGCGGACCTTGAGGCCGTCCAGACCCTGACCGCCGCCCATGCCGGCGAAATCGCTGACGCCATAGCCAGCGATTACGGCGTCCGCTCGAAAGCGGAGACACAGCTGGGCGAGATCGGCTTCGTTCTGGCGTCCGCCAAGCACGCGCTGAAGAATCTGGATAAATGGGCGAAGCCGCAAAAGGCCTCCGTCCCGATGACGCTGGCCCCCGGCAAGGCCTATGTCCGGCGCGAGCCGAAGGGCGTGGCGGGCATCGTTTCACCCTGGAATTATCCCTACCAGCTGGCCATCGCGCCGCTGATCGCCGCGCTGGCCGCCGGGTGCCGCGCCATGATCAAGCCCAGCGAATACACGCCCGCGACGGCGGAGCTGATGAAGCGCCTGCTGGGCGAGCGATTTTCCGAAGATCAGGTGGCGGTGGTCACGGGCGGGCCGTCCGTGGGGGAGGCCTTTACCGCCCTCCCCTTCGACCACCTCTTCTATACCGGCTCCACCCATGTCGGCCGGATCGTCGCCAAAGCGGCGGCGGAAAACCTGACGCCGGTGACGCTGGAACTGGGCGGAAAATCGCCGGCCATCGTCACCGAGTCCTATGAGACGAAGGACCTCATGAAGCCGCTGGCCTGGGGCAAATTCTTCAATGCCGGCCAGACCTGCGTGGCGCCGGACTATGTGCTGGTCCCCAATCGCCGGGTCGAGGAAATCGGGGAGGCGCTGATCGCGACGGTTTCGGACTTCTATCCGGACCTTTCCAGCGATGACGACTACACGGCCATCGTCTCCCAAAAACATTATGACCGCCTCAGCGGCATGATCGAGGAAGCGCGGGCCGCCGGCGCCCGGATTCTTCAGCCCGAACATGACGCCGAGGCCGCAAAGGCGGCGCGCAAGATTCCTCCGACGGTCATCCTGAACCTGCCCGAAGACAGCCCGCTGATGCAGGAGGAAATCTTCGGTCCGGTCCTGCCGGTCCTTGGCTATGAGCTGCTGTCCGGGGCCATCGATTTCGTGAATGGCCGCGACCGGCCGTTGGCCCTCTATGTCTTCTCGAAAGAAAAGAGCCAGTCCCGCCGCGTGCTGGAACAGACGATGTCCGGCGGGGCCTCCGTGAACGCCACCATGCTGCACCTGTCGGTCGAGGACATGCCCTTTGGCGGCGTCGGAAAGAGCGGCTATGGTGCCTATCACGGCGAACGCGGCTTTCTGGAATTCACGCATGAGCGGTCCGTGTTCGAAGCGCCGGTCTGGCATCCTTCGCGCCTGATCGCGCCGCCTTACGGCAAGATGTTCGACTTCATCGCGGGCCTGCATAAGCGCTGACGCGGCGCTTCCGGCACGCCCGCCCTAACGGTTCGGGGAGGAACCCATGGGACGCGCCCTGCTCTGGCTTTTCGCGATCCTGATCGTCATTTGCGCGGTCTGGTATCTGTGGCCCGCAAAGGCCGATCCCGCTTATTGGGATGAGCCGGAACCGCCGGAAATGACCGGCGTGCTGGAGCCGCGCGGCCGTCTTGCCCAGGCCGAACAGATCGGCGCGGGCGCGGTTATGAGTTCAGAGGATATCGCCATTGGTCCCGACGGCGCGGTCTATGCCGGGCAACCGGACGGACGGCTGGTGCGCTTGCGTCCGGGTTCCGACACGGTGGAAACCGTCGCCGATGTCTCCAACTATCCGGTTCTGGGCCTGCAATGGACGCCGGAGGGCGATCTGGCCGCCATGGCGCCGGACGGGCTTTACCGCGTGAATGTCGCAACCGGCGAGAGCGAACTTCTGACCAACGCCTATGACGACGAACCCTTCGGCTTCGGCGACGATCTGGATGTGGCGGACGACGGGACGATCTATTTCACCGACGCCACATCGAAATGGGGCGCGGGATCGGAAAGCGGCCCGGACTACGTGATGGACATGGTGGAGAACCGGCCCTGGGGCGCGCTTTACGCCTATCATCCGGATACCGGCGAGACGGCGCTGTTGTTGGATGACCTCTATTTCGCCAATGGCGTCGCCATGGCGGCGGACGGACGCTCGGTCTTCGTGGCGGAAACATTCCGCTATCGCATCCAGCGATACTGGCTGGATGGCCCGAACGCCGGCGCGGCGGAGATAATCGCCGAAAACCTGCCCGGTATTCCCGACGGCGTGATGAGCGACCGGCAAGGCAAGCTCTATGTCGCCATGGACACCCAGCGCTCGCCCGTCCTCGCCTTCCTGCATGAAAACCCGTTTCTCACGAAGATGATCACCAAGCTGCCGCGCGGCCTGTGGCTGCGCGCAGGGCCGTCCAGCGGATTCGTGCTGGTGATGAACGAGGAGGGAGACTACCTGGATTCCTATCATGACCCGGACGGCCGCTTCGGCATGATCGCCAACGCGGTTCCTGAAGGCGAATATATCTGGATCGGCTCGCTCACCGCCCCGGTCATTGGAAGATACCGCGCCCCCGACCGCCAGTAACGCCGGCGCAGGCTGAAGAACGCTCCAGTCCTGCAAGGCGAGTTTTGCGAATATACAACCTGTATATTTAACCGCTTTAAAACACGTCTCCCTTATAGATCCGCGCTATTCAGGCCCGGTTGGATACGATGATGCTGGCGCGGTTTTTCAATGATCCGGCGATTGCCGATGCGGCCACGGGGTCCAATTCCCTTTGGATAAGCCGGCTATTGCTGGTGGCCATCCTGGCCCCGCTGGTTGGCCTTTCATTGGGCTGGCAATCCATGGCCATCTGGCTTGCCCTGATCATACCCATCGAAATCTATTCCAAATGGGCTTCCGACACGCTGCTGAAGGCCTCTCCCGCAACGTTCAGAACGCGCATGTTTTTTCTGGCCGCGGCGGTGGCGGCGGTTTCCGCCTGGCTGACCCTCAGCCTCATGCTGTGGTTTACCGATACGCCCGCCTACCAGATGGCGGCGGTCTGCTTGTGGGCGGGCACCCTGATCTATGTGCAGGGCTTCATGCACGGCTCGCATGTCACGCTGCTGGCCGGGGGCGGGCCGACGACCCTTGTCCTGATCGGCGCGCCGCTTGTGGATCCGCCTTTTTCCGGCGTCGAACAGGTCATGCTGATGAGCATGCTGATCCTGATGACCGGCTTCGCATGGCGGGCCTCTCAGGTTTATTACCGGACGCGCCAGGATTTGCGTGAAACCACCCACTCGCTGGAAGACCAGAAGCGCGCCGCCGAACAGGCGAGCGACGCAAAATCCGCCTTCCTCGCCACAATGAGCCATGAAGTTCGCACGCCCTTGAACGGCATTCTCGGCATGGCGCGGCTGCTGGAGCGCGGCGCGGAAGACCCGGCGCAACAAAAACAGATCAGCACCATCATAGCGTCCGGCAATCTCCTTACCGCTGTCCTCAACGACGTGCTGGACCTGTCGCGGATCGAAGCCGGCCGGATGGAAATTTCACCGGTCGAAGCCGATCTCGAAGCCACGCTCGCCCAGGCGGTTTCCCTTTTCGAAGGCGCGGCGCGCGAGAACGGGGTGACGCTTTCGCTGGACGTCGACGAAACCTTGCCCCGTCAAATCGTCTTCGATCCGCTGCGCGTGGGGCAGTGTGTTTCCAATCTTTTGTCGAACGCGGTGAAATTCACGGAGACCGGCTCGATCACGGTCAGCGCCAGATCGCAGCCCGCCGAAGCGGAGGAAGACGGCGATTTGCGGGTATTTGTCGCGGTCACTGACACGGGCATCGGCATCAGCCCGGAAATGGCCGAGCGGCTTTTCACGCCCTTCACCCAGGTCGACAGCTCCATATCCCGGCGTTTTCAGGGCTCCGGACTGGGGCTCTCCATTGTCCGGCGGCTGGCGAACCTGATGGGCGGCGACGCGAGCGTTGAAAGCGCGGCCGGCCAGGGCTCCAGTTTCTGCATCGATTTCCTCGCCCGTCACGGCGCGGCCCTGCACGAGGCCGCCAATGACGAGGCGGAGCTGTCGCAATACAGATCGCGCGTGCGCGAGAAGCGCGTTCTGGTGGTGGACGACAACGCCGTGAACCGTCAGGTCGCCTCGATATTCCTGGCCGATTTCGATTGCGAGATCATGGAGGCGGAGAACGGGCAGGACGCGCTGGACCTGCTGGCGGACGGTCCGTTCGATCTTGTTCTTCTGGATGTCCACATGCCGGTCATGGACGGCTTCAAGACGGCCTCCGCCATTCGCGAATCGCAAGAGGCCTGGTCGCAAATTCCCATCGTCGCCCTGACTGCGGACGCGATGACCGGCGACCGGGACAAATGCCTGCAGAACGGCATGGACGCCTATGCCAGCAAGCCGCTGGACCCGCGCCAGATGCTGGGCGCGATGGTTTCCGCCATGGAAAGCCGCCGCGGCGACGCTCCGCGGCCCGCCTGACCCGGACGCTTCCCGGCTGATGTATGCAGGATGAACCGGGGTTTCAGGGCCGGCTCACGCCCGGCCCTCTAAAACGCCTCCATGGTCACTAAACAGGACAATGGAGCGGCCCCGATGAAACACGGACTTCTGATTGCCGGCGCAGCGGCGCTGACGGCCCTGGCGGGCGCTGCGGGCGCGGCCCCGGCCAATCTCGCCTCCGCCCCCGATGGCTGCGCGATTCAGGTGGAACGCAACGCAAAGGGCGTTTCCCTGCGCGCCTCCGCCGATCGCGGCGTTACCGGCGAATATGAGATGATCGCCGACATCTATACGCCCACCGGCTCGACCTCCGCCCGTCTGACCGGCGATTTCGGCGGCTATGGCTGGCGCCGCGGCGGGCTCAGCCGCATCGATGTGGAGCGCGAGAACAGCTTCCGCGCGACGCTGCGCGTCTATGCCCCCGATGGCGGCCTGATCTGTCAGGACGTCATGCGCGGCAACGCGGCGCGCGTGGTGCGGTCCGATCTGCGCTCGCGCAGCGGCTTTCCAGGCGAGGGCCGCCGCTTCTAGTTTCCACGGATCAAAATAGCCGTTTTCGGGTTTTACCTGCGGGGGACGCGCAATCTCCCCCGCAGCAAGCCGCCGGAGAATAACATGACCAGCCCGCTATCCGCCCAGCCGCTCCTCTGCCTTCTCGCCTTTGGCGTTATCGGCGCCACGGGCTGCGATCCCGACCGCGCCGCCCCCGCGGCAGAGACGGAGACGGCCATGACCCAGGACAATTCCGACCGCCCCACAACGACGGCCGGCGAAGGCATCCGGCAGAATGAAGACTCCGCCGAGACCACCGCGCCGGATAGCGATGAAACCGCCGGAACGCCGCAACTGACCGCGATCGGGCAGGAGCCGGGCTGGTCGCTGACCATCGGCGCTGAAGAGGCGGAATTGCTGACCGATTACGGCCAGAACCGCGCCACTTTCAAAGCGCCGGCGCCAGAGCCCGTCAATGGCGGCGTCCGCTATGCGCTTTCCGATGACGTCGTGGCCACGGTCCGGGACACGCTCTGCCAGGATCCGATGAGCGGCATGAACTATCCAAAATCGGTCACGGTGGAGACGCCGGACCAGACGCTTGAGGGGTGCGGCGGCGCGCCGGAAGACCTGCTGACCGGCCCGGAATGGGTGGTCGAGGATATCGCGCAGGGCGGCATTATCGACTCCTCCCGCGTGACGCTGAATTTTCAGGAAGAAGGCCGGGTCAGCGGCATGGCCTCCTGCAACACTTATAACGCCTCATATTCGATCACGGGCGAAGGGCTGAGCTTCGAACGCGCCATGTCGACCAAGAAGGCCTGCGCCCCGGCCCTGATGAATCAGGAAAACCGCTTCCTGACCGCGCTATCCGGCATCGACCGTTTCGAGATTTCGGAGACCGGCGCGCTGGTGCTCTATTCCCGCGATACGCCGGCGATCACCGCCCGCCGCTAGGCGAATGTCTTGTCCGCCATGCGCCGGATGAAGCTTTCCGTCTCTTCCGGCGCGGCAGCCAGCGGCATGTGGCCGGTTTCCGGCAGGGTCACGATTTCGATTTCCGGCAGCGCCGCGCGTAACGCGTCCAGATGGGTTTGCGCGTCCAGAACGCGGTCCTGCGCCCCATAGAGAACCCCGGCGGGAACCGATATCTCGCCATAGCGCGGCGCGATCCCCGGCAAGTCCATCGGCACGGCGTGCAGATCGGTGGAGGTGGCGTAGAACGCGTCCGGCCGCAGCGACAACAGCCCCCCGCCCTTCACTCCGAAATCCGCAGGCGGCCTGTCCGGCGCGAACACCAGCGCCAGCGTCTTCGCGCCGCGCCGTATCGCCATCGGAACGGCGATGGTCTCCGCGATCAGGCGGCGGATAAGCGGGCTTGAAATATCGATGCTCCTGAACATCGGCGGCGCTTCGTCCTGCGGCTCGACCAGGGGCGAGACGAGCGCCAGTCCGCCAATCCGTTCGGGGTGATTGACCGCCAGGGTCAGCGCCACGGCGCCGCCCAGCGAATGCCCGACGATCAGCGGCTTCTCGATGCCTTCCTTTTCAACAAATTCGGCGATCATGCGCGCCTGTTCGGGAATCCGCGCCAGATCGTCCCGGTCCCGCGTGGAATAGCCGCAACCGGGCCGGTCAACCGCGATGACGCGGTAATCGGCCGCCAAGGGCTTGGCCGTGGCGTAAGTGAAATTGTGCAGATTGCCCGACAGGCCGTGGATCATCACGACGGGCCGCCCCTCCCCCTTTGACAGCCAGTGAATGCGTCCGCCTTTCACATCGGTGAACTGCCCCGCAGGCGGCATCCCGGCCTCAACCTTGGCCGCCATGCGCCGGGAAAACAGAAACAACCCCAGCAGCGGCAGGGCGATTATCGCAATCAGTATCGCCAGAACGATCAGAAAGGCGGTCATGGGCGTCTCCGTCTAAATTCTTTCCGCGCGGCGATTGATCAGGGACCAGTAGCCGCCGGGGCTCAGCCGCTCGAACAGGGCCGCCAATTTTGCGTCCCGTCCGACCAGCACGCGGGGTTTGCGCTTTTCAACAGCCTTCAGGATGATTTCGGCGGCTTGCGGCGGCGGCATGGTCAGCAGACGGTTCGCCTGTTCCCGCCGCGCCGCGATCTCTTCCCCGCTCGCTCCGGCCGGGACACGGGCGCTATTGGCAATCTGCGTGGCGACGCCGCCCGGATGCACGGTGGTCACGCCGACAGGCGATCCCGCCAGCTCATGCCGCAGCGCATCCGAAAAGCCGCGCACCCCGAACTTGCTGGCGCTATAGGCGGTCTGGCCGGCCGGGGCGATGACGCCGAAAATGCTGGAAATATTGGTGATATGCGCGGCGTCCGCTTCCCGCAGCAGAGGCAGGAAAGCGCGCGTCATGCGCACCACGCCCCAGAAATTGATGGCGAACAGCCACTCGAAATCCTCCGGCGCAATCTCTTCGAACATCCCGCCGACAGCGACTCCGGCATTGTTAAACAGCAGATGCGCCCCGCCATGTTCGTCCCTCACCGCCTTGGCGAACGCCGCGATGGCGTCGGGTTGGGAGACATCGATCGCGTGAAGGGTGATCCGTCCCTCCCCCGGCAGGGATTTCCGCACCGCCTCCAGACCGGCCATATTGATATCGGCCAGCGCCAGATGACAGCCGCGCGCGGACAGCGCCCCGGCCAGTCCCGCGCCAATGCCGCTGGCCGCCCCCGTGATCACGGCTGTCCGGCCCGCAAAGTCCATCCGGCCGCTCATTCCGCCGCCTTCGCGGGAGCATTGTCCCGGCCCGTCATTGCATCGCCCGCTTCCCCGAAATGCACTTCCCCGTCTTCCAGCTTGCCATAGCGGATCGCCAGCATGTCCTGGATATAGTTCTGATAGGCCCGCCACGGCGGACGCGCGCCCTGTTTCGGAAACTCGGCGATGGAGCGCTGTACATAGCCCGACGAGAAATCCAGAAGCGGCTCCGCTTCCAGATCCGGCGGCGCGACGGGTTCTACATAGTCATAGCCCTTGCGTTTCATGTGATTGAGCAGACGGCAGACCCGCTCGCACGTCAGGTCCACTTTCAGCGTCCATGACGCGTTGGTGTAGCCGAAGGCCAACGCCAGGTTCGGCATCCCGCTCAGCATCATGCCGCGATAGGCGAACGAATCCTTCGCCACGAACGGCGCGCCGTCGACGCTGAAATCGACGCCGCCCAGCAGCAGCATCTGCAGGCCGGTGGCGGGGATAATGATGTCCGCTTCCACCACTTCCCCCGATTTCAGCTTCAGCCCGTCCGGCGTAAACCGGTCGATATGGTCAGTCCTGATGGACGCCTTTCCGTCTTTCAGCGCCTGGAAGAAATCGCCGTCCGGCGCCAGGCAGAAACGCTGGTCCCAGGGATTATAGCTCGGGTTGAAATGCGTCCCGACATCGGCGCCCTCGCCCAGCTCCTTCTCGATCGCCTTCATCACCTGACGTTTCACGAATTCCGGAAAACGCTGGGAGAGCTGGTAAAAATAGATGGTCAGCAGCACGTTCTTGGCCCGGGTCAGGCGATAGGCCAGCCCGCCCGGCAAGACTTTGCGCAATCCGTCGGCGATACGGTCCCGCATCGGCCGCGCCGCGATATAGCTGGGCGACCGCTGCACCATCGTCACGTGCGCCGCCGTTTCCGCCATGGCGGGGACCAGCGTCACCGCCGTCGCGCCGCTGCCGATGATCGCCACCCGTTTGCCGGCGTAATCCAGATCCTCCGGCCAGTGTTGCGGATGCACGATGCGGCCCGTGAAATCCTCCATCCCCTCGAACGCGGGCAGATAGCCCTTGTCGTAGCGATAATAGCCCGAACACATCATCAGGAAGCCGCATGTATAGACGGCGCGCTCGCCGCCCGCCCCGCGCTCCACGGTGACGGTCCAGCGCGCCGACTTGCCATCCCAGTCGGCGGACACGACGCGATGCCGGTAGCGGATATGGCTTTCGATATCGTGGCGCTCGGCCGTGTCCTTCACGTAGTGGCGGATGGCCGGGCCGTCGGCGAACACCTTGCCGCTGGTCCAGGGGCGAAAAGCGTAGCCGAACGTGTACATGTCGGAATCGGAGCGTATGCCCGGATAGCGGAACAGGTCCCAGGTTCCGCCCATCGCCTCGCGCGCTTCCAGAATGGCGTAGCTACGGTCCGGGCAGCGTTTCTGCAGGTGATACCCCGCCGCAATGCCCGAGACGCCGGCCCCCACGACCAGCACGTCGAAATGCTCTTCGGCCATAATCTCCACTTTAAAGGCGGATCTGACGCCGCCTCTCCCTCACGTCAGCGTAAGCATGCGCCCGCCGAATGCGAGGGGCAAAACCGCGCGGCCCGCGTTTTCTTTTGGTTCAGCTGTTCGCCCCTTTGCGCTACAAGCGTGTTGAGCGCCGCCATCGCCATTCCCGAGTCATCATTCTTGGTCGTCTCCGCAATCATTTCCGCGCTAGTCGTGCTGGGCGCCCTTGGCGCGGCGGCCCTGGCGCTGACACGGCTGGCCGGGCCGCGTAACGGCGCGGCCTTCGTGGCCGGTTATCTGATTGCGTTTCTCGCCATCACCGCCGCCTTCACGGAGGCCGTGGGCCGGATTTCCTTTACCCGGCCCGCCTATGTCGCCGCCGCGCTGGCGCTGCTGGCCGCCGGTCTCGCCACACTCTATTTTTTGCGGGGGCAGGCGCGCTTACCCAGGCCCAGCCTTCCCTCCCCCGGCGCCATTCCCGCCATTGTCTGGCCGTTTGCAGCGGCGTGGATCCTGTTACTGCTCTATGGCGCTTACGCGCAGATCGTGACGCCCGCGAGCATCGGGGATGCGTTGCGCTATCATTTCGCCGCCCCCGTCAGCTGGGCGGCGATGGACCAGATCGCCTATGCCCCGGAAGCCGATTTTAGGATCAATCACTTCCCCCACGTCACGGGATTGCTCTGGGGCTTGCCGCTGGTCCTGACCGGCAGCGACATTCTCTCCGGCCTGTTTCCATTGCTATGCGTTTTCGCGCTCTGGCCCGCGGTGACCTATTTCATCGCGCGCAGTTTCGGCGCGGACGCCGCGCCGGCTTTCATTCTGTCCGTCACGGCCTCGTCCGCGCCGCTGGTCCTGTTGCAGGGCATGAATCACGGGGCCGATATTCTGTTCTGGGCGGCGTCCCTGACGGCCATCTTCACCGCGCTCCGTCAGGATCAGTTCAGACTGAACTGGATCATCTTCGCCGCCGCCGCGGGCCTTGCGCTGGGGACCAAGAGTTTTGGCGTCGTGACCGTCGCCTTCGCCGCCCTCATATGGTTCGTCCAGCGCATCCGGCTCAGCGATCAGACCGGGCGCTTTGCCGCGGTCGGCTCCGAAACGCTCGCCGCGGGCGCTGTCATACTCGTGATTGGCGGCGCGGTCTATCTGGCGAACCTGACAGGCTTCGGAAACCCGCTCTATCCTTATGACTTTCCCATAACGTTCGGGGCGAACCCGCTGCCGGAACAATTCTATGACAAGGGGGTCATCAGCACAGAGGCGTCCCATTGGAACGCGTTTCTGGCGATCGTGAAACTGGCCCCGCACCTGCTGCTGTCGCTTCCGCCCCTGGACCGGGATTTCATGGCGAATTCGGGCGGTTTCGGCGTCCTTGCGCCGGTGCTGACGCTGTCCTTCGCGGCGGCCACCGCCGTGTTCCACGCAAGGACCGGCTTCCGGGGACAGCCGGAAGCCGGGCGTTTTTATATTTTCGCCGCCGCCATCCTGGCGGCCAACGCCATCCTGATCACGCAATGGGGGTTTCAGGTCGCCCAGGAAGCCGCCGACAATTACTCGTCCGTGGGCCGCTATCAGGTGTTCTGGCTGGCGCTGCTGGCGGCGGGGCTGGCGCTGATGGTCACGAAGCTGCCGCGGGCGCGCCCCGGGCTCTATGTGCTTCTGGGCATTTGCATTCTTTATAACGCCCAGATCGTGACCCGCGGCCACGCGGTCTCTCTCGACTTTATAGACCGCCGTCTGGACGCGTTTCCGGACCGCACCGCGCAGGGCCTGCAGAACGAATATATGTCAGCCATGGTCATCCAGCTGCTGAAGCAGTTTCCGGAGGCCAATCTGCTTCTGATCAATTCCGGGGAGCACACTTACAGCTTTCATTTTCCGTCTTTCGAGCGGCGGGTCTTCGTGTCTCCCCTCAACAGCCCCAGCAAGAACATCCTGCGCCCCCGGTCCGGCGACCGCCGTATCTATGATGCTATTCTCGGCCGGGCGGAAATACCGGAGCAATGTGTCGGCATCGTCGCCCGGGCGCATCACATCGCCGGCCGCAACCCGTACCGCGCCGCCAATTACGCGCTGATCGACCAGACGGTTTTTGAAAACCGGGTCCGGTTCATTTTTGAATATCGCGGGGCGGCTTTCCTCGGCCAGGACACGCGTTTCCGGCTCATTCACACAACAACGCACCGCCGTCACCCGGCCAATGTCTATGAAGTCAGGGAAGACGCCGCGCCGCTCTGGCGCAGATTCGCCGATTGTCTGGAGAGCGGGCCAGACGCTGATCTTCAGTGAGGAAAATGGTGCCCGGGGACAGAATTGAACTGCCGACACGCGGATTTTCAATCCGCTGCTCTACCAACTGAGCTACCCGGGCCCCGTCGCGAATCCCGTTTGAGGGACAGCGTTCGCATGGGCGAGAGGCGCGCTTATAGGCGAGGCGAAAAGCCAAGCCAAGACCGCGCGGCGCCTAATTTCCATCCTCTTCCGTTTCGAGGCGGCTGCGCGGGTCCACAGGCTCCCCCGGTATGGCGTATTTGCCCTTCAGCCAGCGGCCAAGGTCGACGTCCGCGCAGCGGCGCGAACAAAACGGCTTGTAGCTCTTGTCGGCGGGATCGCCGCAGATCGGACAGGCGGGACTGGCTGTTTTACGGGGCATGCGGACCTTTTCTTATCGTTGCGGCAGGCTGACATCATTCTCGAAGCTGGAGGCGCTGTGCGTCCTGAACGCCAGGCTCGCCTCCGCCGGCGGCTGGATGCCGCCCTCATGCAGCTCCCCGCGCACCAGGCGCATCCCGAATTCGCCGATATCGGCGTCGCGCGTCGGCGCGCATTCGGCGCTGGCGGCGTGCATGGTGATCACCCGCCGGCGGCGCTCTGACCGGTTGCCAAGGCTCTTGTGCCAAGTGCGGGAATTGAACAGCACCGCATCCCCGGCCTTCACTTCCAGCACTCTCGCGCCTTCGGCCTCGTCCGCGCCCGGAATATGGAAACTGCCCATATTCACCAGCCCGTCCGGATATTCGTGCGCCGCCACCCCGTTCTTGTGAGACCCCGGCACCACGACCAGCGTGCCGTTCGACTCATCGGCGTCATCCAGCGGAATCCAGCAGCCCAGCACTTTCTCGTGCGGGCCGAACGGAAAATAAAAGGCGTCCTGATGGAAGGGATGCACCGCGTCGGCCACCATGGGCGGCTTGTAGATCATCATCATCAGGAAGGCGATCAGGTCCGGCCCCAGCAAGTCCTCCACCGGGTCCAGAAGCTTCGGCGTATAAGTGAAATCGCGGAAGGTCTGGTCGAACCGGTCCGGGTTCATCAGCTTCCACAGCCCGTCTTCGGGGTCTTCCGGCGCCGGAACAACCCCCTTGGCGATACGCACGTCGCGCATGATGCGGGACTTGGCCTCCGGCGGATATTCGCCGTGCGCCACCGCGCGGGCGCGCGCCTTGTAGGTCTCGATCTCGTCCGCAGAAAGCACGCCGGGGATGACGATATAGCCATCCTCCCAATAACCGGCGATCTGTTCAGCGCTCAGCACCTTGCCGTCTTCCATGATGTCCTCCCTCCCTAGCGGAGTTTCACGTCCGCCCTGTCGCGCGCGGCCTCCGGATCGTTCTCGATCACGAAGCGCGGGCCGAGTCTCTCGGTCATCGCGGCGCGCCAGCCGATTGTATCGCGCTTCAGCCAGCCAATCACCTCCGGCGCTGCGCGTAGCGTCAGTTGCGCGCCGCGATTGGCCGCCCCTTCCCGCTCCAGCGCCCGCAGCGCGGCCAGCGCCGCGCTCTCCACGCTCAAGGCCCCGTCCTCGTTCAGCATGATCTCCGCCAGCGGCCGTTCGGCCCGCTCGCGCGCGATTTCCATGATCCCGAAGCGCGACAGCCCGGCGAACTCCACCCGGCGCGGATCGTTCGCGAACGCCTTGCGCATGGCCGCGTCCGCCTCCTTGCGGGCCGGGCGCGGCAAATGCGGCAGGTCCACGGCCAACAGGCCGCCCAGCCCGCGCAACCGCGTCTGGAAAGCGATTTCCGCGGCGGCGTCGACAATCAGCGATTTGGTCGCGCGCGCCTTGCCGCCCTTCATTTCGCGTCCGCCGGAATCCACATCAATGGCGGTCAGCGCCCGCGTCGGCTCGATCCAGAGCGTCCCCCCGCCGGGGATCGCCGCCCGCGCGCCCAGGGCCGCATGGATCGTGTCGTCAATATCCGTCCGGTCCACGATTTCCGCCTGCCGGACGACAATCTCGTCCTCCGGAAAACGCGCGCCCCAGCTCGCCTCGCCGGACAACAGCTCCGGGGCGTTCGCGCCCGGCTCCGCCAGCGCCTCGAACACCATCAGCGGGCCTTTATCCGCGTGCGCCTCGGCCCGCACGCGCGCCTCCACGGCAGCGCCCTCGGTCACGTCTTTTCGGTCTTTCGAGAGCGGCATCCAGCCCGCAGGCCCCACGCCCAGTTCCACGAAGGCCCCGCCCCGCGCCCGGTCGATGCTGGCGACGCGGACGCGATAGCGAACCCCGGCGGCGGCGAAGCGGCCCGCCTCGCTCCAGCGGTCAACATGAATCTCGGCAATGCGGCCGCCTTCGATCAGGGCGGTGCGGGTCTCGCCCACCGCCGCGTCGATCAGCAACTCACGCATCGCCGTCATCGCCGGCAAGAATCGGATAGCCCCGCCCGCTCAACAGGCTGGCGGTCTCGTATAGCGGCAGGCCCACCACCGCCGAATGAGATCCATTGATATGGGTGACGAACATTTCGGCCATGCCCTGCACGCCATAGCCGCCCGCCTTGCCCCGCCATTCCCCGCTTTTCAGATAGGCGGCGATTTCGGCCTCGGTCAGGCGCTTGAACTTCACCTGCGTCTCGACACAGCGTTCAGACGCCGCGCCATCGGGCGCGATCAGGCAGATGGCCGTGATCACCGTGTGGCGGCGGCCCGACATCAGGGTCAGGAAGCGGCGCGCCTGCGCCTCATCTTCCGGCTTTTCCAGAATCCGCCGTCCCACCGCCACGACCGTATCTCCGGCCAGGGTGAAAGCGCCCTCTTCCGCCACGGCCCGCGCTTTCTCGCGCGCAAGCCGCTGCGCATAGGGGCGCGGCAGCTCAGCCCTGGCGGGCGTTTCATCAATGTCGGCTGGGCTGATCCGGTCCGGCGTGACGCCGATGCGGGCCAGCAGCTCCGCGCGACGCGGGCTGGCGCTGGCCAGGATCAGGGGCGCGTCCGCACGCATGCCGACGCGCGGCTTACTTGAAGCGATAGGTGATGCGCCCCTTGGTCAGGTCATAAGGCGTCATCTCGACCAGCACCTTGTCGCCGGCCAGCACGCGGATGCGGTTCTTGCGCATCTTGCCCGCCGTGTGGGCGATGATCTCGTGGTCGTTTTCCAGTTTCACCCGGAAGGTCGCGTTGGGCAGAAGTTCGACAACCTCGCCCGGAAATTCCAGCAATTCTTCTTTCGCCATGCGGCTCCTCTAACTCGGTAATTTTGCGTATTTGCGCCTGTATATGGCGCCTCAAAGCGGATTCGTCGATAGATCGGCGAAGCGCGCTGCAATCCGGCGGTCCAGATCGTCCCGCAGGGCGCGGAACGCCTCCAGCCGCCGCTCGCGCGATCCGGCCTCCATCGTGGGGTCGGGAATGGGCCAGAATTCAGTCTCGACCGACAGGCCCTTGGTGATTTCCTTCGCCCGCAGGTCGGCTTCCTGCGTCAGGCTGATAATCAGGTCGAAATTATTCTCTTCCAGGTCCTCGAACGCCTTGGCCTCGTGCCCGCTCATGTCCACGCCCAGCTCGTCCATCACGAATTCGGCGAAAGGGTCGGCCATGCCCGCCATGACGCCGCAGGATTCCACGTGCAGCCATTTGCCGAACCGCCGCCGCGCCAGCGCGGCCGCCATCGGCGAGCGGATGGAGTTCATGTTGCAGGCGAACAGCACGGCGGCGGGTCTGGAAGCGCTCATGTCACCACGCCCCGGCGCGACAGCGCGCAGATCAGCGTGAACAGCCGCCGCGCGGTGTCGAAATCCACCTCGACCTTGCCCGAAAGCCGCTCCTGCAACAGCTCCGACCCCTCATTGTGCAAACCCCGGCGCCCCATATCGATCGCCTCGATCCGGGAGGGGGCGGCAGTGCGGATCGCTTCGTAGTAGCTTTCGCAGATCATGAAATAGTCCTTGATGACGCCGCGAAAGGGCAACAGCGAAAGAACAAAGGTATGGACCGCCTCGCCTTCGGGCCGGCTGACCGCCATGACCAGCCGCTGGTCGGCCAGCGACAGATCCAGCTCGTAAGGGCCGGCGTCGCTGTCTTTGGGCTTGAAGCTGTTTTCTTCCAGCAAGTCATAGATCGCCACGCGCCGCTCATGCTCCGCGTCAGCGCTGGAGGCGGCCAGCGACGCCTTGTCCAGCCGCACCGCGACCAGCTTGTGCTCCGCGCTATCGCTCATGAACGCCTAGTCATCGGCGTGTTCGGGCGCGCGCCGCGTCGGCCAGGGCGCTGAGACATCGGCCAGCAGCGCATCGATACATTCTACCTCCAGCCGCATTTCACCGCCGCCGGAAAAGATCAGGCGCAAGGCCCCGCCCGGCGCTTCGCCCGGCTCGAACTCGATGGCCAGCAGCTCGACCACCGCCTCGGCGGCGTCGCGTTTCAGGTTTCTGGCCTTTGTATCCATCACGTCGTGGAAGCGCACGGCGCTGCGGACGCGCTGCTTGCGCCCCTGCTCCGCCGCTTCCCACTGGAAACGGTTGAACTCGGCGGTGAAATGACGCTCGGTCCGGTCATAGCGAAAATCGCCCAGCCGTCCGATCGCATCCTGAAGCGCGGCGGAGATGATCTTCAGATCCTCCGCATCCTCGGCCTTCAGCTTCAGCGGCTTGGGTTTCGCCATGGAATATCCTGTCCCTATTCGCCCGGGGCGCGCCGCACCTCGGCGCCCACCCGGCCCAGCTTTTCTTCCAGCCGCTCAAAGCCGCGGTCAAGATGATAGACGCGATTCACCTGCGTCTGCCCCTCGGCGACCAGCCCCGCAATCACCAGCGAAACCGAGGCCCGCAAATCCGTCGCCATGACCGGCGCGCCGACCAGGCTTTCCACGCCGCGCACCACCGCTTCGTTGCCATCGACGCGGATATTGGCGCCCATGCGGTTCAGCTCCGGCGCATGCATGAAGCGATTCTCGAAGATGTTTTCGCGGATGACCGAAGCCCCGTCGGCAATCGTCATCAAGGCCATGAATTGCGCCTGCAGATCGGTCGGAAACCCCGGATAGGGCTGGGTCGCCATATCGACCGAGTGCGGCCGGGCGGACGGATCGCGAGAGATCGTTACGCTGTCCCCGTTCAGCCCGATTTCCGCCCCCGCCGCTTCCAGCAGCGGCCACAGGGCGTGCAGATGCTCTTCCCGCACGCCGGTCAGGCGCACCTTGCCGCCGGCCGCGGTTGCGGCGATGGCGAACGTGCCCGTTTCGATCCGGTCCGGCACCACGGCGTAGGTCCCGCCCGACAGGCGCTCCACGCCCTCGATCCGGATCGTGGACGTGCCCGCGCCTTCGATCTTCGCGCCGAAACTGTTCAGGAAATCGGCCAGATCGACGATTTCCGGCTCCCGCGCCGCGTTCTCCAGAACGCTCTCGCCCTTGGCCAGCGCGGCGGTCATCATGGCGTGCTCGGTCGCGCCGACGGAAACGAACGGGAAGTTCACATGCCCGCCCCGCAGCCCGTCCGGCGCGAAGGCGTGGACATAGCCCGCTGACAACTCGATAGCCGCACCAAAGCGGCTGATCGCCTGCAGGTGCAGGTCCACCGGCCGCGCGCCGATGGCGCATCCGCCGGGCAGGGAGACTTCCGCCTTGCCCGCGCGCGCCAGAAGCGGACCCAGCACGTTGAAGCTGGCGCGCATCTTCCGCACCCGGTCATAGGGCGCCACGGTCGAGGTAATATGCGGCGCGTGAAGATGGGTGACATTGTCGCCCTCTTCATCCACCGCCATTCCCAGATCGCCCAGCAGATCGGCCAGAAAGCGCGTGTCGCGCAGCCGCGGCATGTTGGTCAGCGTGACCTTTTCGTCGGTCAGCAGCGCCGCCGCCATCAGCTTCAACGCCGAGTTCTTGGCGCCGGAAATCGGAATGTCGCCGTTCAGCGGCTTGCCGCCGCCAATGATAATGGAATCCATGATGCTCCGCGGGCGTTACGGGTTGAGAGTTTCGGGCCTTATGGCGTGATGAGGCGAAAACACAACGGCCAAGTGAAGGCGCGGTTCAGGCGTCTTTGCGGTTTTTTTCCTTTACCGCCTTGGACGCCTGCTTCCGGCGGCGGAGGTTTTTGCGCAATTCCTCCGCCAGCCGCGCCTCGCGCTCTTCCTTTTCCGTTTTTCCGTCTCCGGCCATGGTTCGACCCTGCGCCTTGCTATTTGCGGTAATCAAGCGGCGGCTCGCGGTCGCCCAGCAGCGCGTAATACTCGAAGTCCGGCCCGATCAGGGACTGGTACTCGTCCTTGGCGGACTGCAGCAGCGCCTCGTCCGTGTAGAGATCGGTCGCGGTCATCGCCAGCACCTTGGCGGCGTTGATCATGCCCTTGTGGCCGATGCTCATGCCGCCCGCCGCAATCGCCTGCCAGCTATGGGCCGACGTGCCGGGCACCCAGGTCGCCGTGCGCAGGCCCGCCGTCGGCGCGACCCAGCTGACATCGCCCACATCGGTGGAGCCATAGCTCTGCTCCATCTCGTAGGGATAGACCTCTTCCTGAGAGCCCAGCTCGATTTCCGGGCTGTCCAGGGATTCGCGGATTTTTTCGGCGAAGGCCAGTTCCTCGGCGTCATATTCCACGCCGCCGACTTCCTGCAGGTTTTCATGCATGCGCTTTTGCAGCGATTCATTGGCCAGAAGCGGACGGTTGCCGTGCATCACTTCCACGTCCACCTCGGTTCCCGTGCCGGTCGCGGCCCCTTCGGCGGCCTTCAGAACGCGCGCCCAGACCGCTTCCAGTCCGTCCACCTCGGGATTGCGGACATAGTAATAAACCTGCGCGGAATCGGGCACCACGTTCGGGGCTTCGCCGCCTTCGGTGATCACGTAATGAATGCGGGTTTCCTGCGTCACGTGCTCGCGCAGCATGTTGACCATCATGTTCATGGCCTCGACGCCGTCCAGCGCGCTGCGGCCCTTTTCGGGCGCGGCGGCGGCATGGCTGGAAACGCCCGTGAAGGTGAAACGTCCCGAACGGTTGGACAGGTTCGATCCCGGATTGGCCTTGTTCTGGTCCGAGGGGTGCCAGTGCAGCACCGTATCGACATCGCCGAACAGGCCCGCGCGCGCCATATAGACCTTACCCGAACCGCCCTCTTCGGCCGGCGTGCCATAGACGCGGATGCGGCCCGGCGTGCCGGTTTCTTCCAGCCAGTCGCGCACGGCCAGCGCCGCGGTGACCGAGGCCGACCCGAACAGATGATGGCCGCAGGCCTGGCCGGCGTGCTTGCCGTCAACAATCTCCCGCGTCGGCGAGGCGGATTGCGAAATCCCCGGCAGGGCGTCCATCTCGGCCAGGATGGCGATGACCGGACCGCCCTCGCCCCATTCGCCGATGAACGCGGTCGGGATGCCGGCCACGCCCTCCTCGATCTCGAACCCTTCGCTCTCCAGCCGCGATTGCAGCAGATCCGTGCTCTGCGTTTCCTGATAGCCGACCTCGGCCCAGTTCCACAGCTTCTCGGCGGTATCGACCGCCATATCTTCGCGTGCGTCCACGCGCTCGGCGACATAGTCATGGGCGTCCTGCGCAAAGGCGGGCGCGGCCAGAAGGGCGGCGGAAAGGGCTGTGGTGACAAGGCGCATGCGGTCTAACTCCCCGAAAGATTCATCTCTTCGATTTCGGGAGTCACGCTAGGGCGGCGCGGCGCGCTTCGCAATGCGGCGGGGACGTTCAGGCGCTAGCCGAAATACTCGCGGTCCAGCAGCCCGTAGAAAAGCGAATCCGACCAGCGCCCCTCCGACCAGTGGGTCTCGCGGTGCCGCCCCTCCAGCTTGAAACCGAGGGCGGGCAGGAAATCGCGCTTGGCGGAATCGAAGTCGTAAATCTCCGCCCACACCCGGTGCAGGTTCAGCTCCTCGAACCCGTAGCGCAGCAGCAGGCGCGCGGCGTCCGGCGCGAAAGTGTCGTCGATATAGAGATCGTCCGCGCCCAGATAGATGGAGAAATCGGCGGAGCGGCGCAGCCAGTCGATATAGCAAAGCCCGCACGCGCCCAGCAGCCGCCCGCTCGCCTTCTCGGCAATGGCGAACATGCGCACCCGGTCGTCCCTGCAGACCGTGTTCTCGTACCAGCCCTTCTGCATGGAAGGCGTGATGTCGCGATACTCGCGGAAATAGCGGCGCTGATCCGGATTGTTCCGCCAGACGCGCAGCGCCTCCAGATCCTCTTCAAGGATCTCCCGCAGCGCCGTATGGGTCCCGCTCATCATGCCAAATCGTCCCGCAGCAGGGCGGAGCCTTTCAGCTTGTCCGCCGTCAGCGTCGTCCCGACCACGTTGCCCAGCTCGAAGGGTTCGATGGAGCCCTCGGGGCGGGGCCGCAAAGCCTCCAGGTCGTCCTCGCCAATCGTCTCCCCGGCTTTCATCGCGCGGGTCAGGCGCAGGCAGCGGCGTTGCACCACCGCGCTGTCATGTTCGTTCGGCTCGATCCGCTTCACCCCGTCGCCCAGCGCCAGCTCCAGCTCCCGCGTGCGGTCCACCATTTCACGCCAGCTTTGCGGGTTCATGGAGAAGGGATGGTCCGGCCCGTCGCGATCATTGTCGTCGGTAAAATGCTTTTCCACCGCGCAGGCGCCCAGCGTGATCGCGCCCAGCACCGCCGCATGGCCCGGCGTGTGATCCGACAGGCCCAGCGGCAGACCCGGCCAGCGTTCGGCAAACCCCTTCAGCACGTTCAGATTCACATAGCCGAAATTCTTCGGATCGCCCGTGTAATTGGTGTTGCACTGCATCAGACAGATCTGCCGGGTCTCGGTCAGCGCCGCGTCCATGGCGCGCTCGACATCGCTCATGTCAGCCGCGCCCGTGGCGATGAAAACCGGCTTTCCGGTGCGCGCCACCGTGCGGATCATCTCCGTCCAGGCGATATCGCCGGAGCCGATCTTGTAGGCCTCCAGATGCGGCGCCATCAGCTCCACCGCCTGCAGGTCGTAGGGCGTCGTCATGTAATCGATGCCGGCCTTGCCGCATTCGGCGACCAGCGTTTCGGTCCAGTCGCGCGGCGTCTGGTATTTCTCGAAAATCTCGTAGACGGACTGTTTCCACTCGGACTGGTGGGCCATCTGACCGCCCAGCGCCTTGAAGCCTTCGTCGGAGACGATGTCGCGGGCCAGAAAATGCTGGAACTTGGCGCAGTCCGCCCCGGCTTCCTTCGCCAGGTGGATCAGCGAGACCGCGCGGTCTAGCTGCCCGTCATGCGAAGAGGCAATATCGGCGATAAAATAGGCCGGCGCGCCCCGCGCGACCGTCCGGCCATTGATTTCGAATTGTTCGTCCCATTCCATTCGGGCGCATTTCCTTCAATCGTGTCGGCCAGCGCCGCGCAGACCTCCAGAAGGTCCGGCAGCGGGCGGCCCAGTATGGCTTCGGCGCGGCGCACATCCAGCCCCAGGCTCAAGGCGCGCGGCGGCGTCATCCCCCGCGCCGTTCCGCGCTCCGCCCAATCAAGAACGATTCCCATCGCCGCGGCGAGGTCGTGAACGAACTCCCATTTGGAGGACACGTCGCTGGACGCCACGTTCAGCACGCCCGACGCCCCCGCCGCGTGCAGGTCCAGCACGGCCGCGGCCAGCGACTCCGCATCAATGGTGGAGGTGAAGAAATCCTCGAAAAGGGTCAGGCGGCGGCGCTCGCGGATGGAGGCGGCGGCCCAGTCGGCGAAAGTCGGCGTCTCGCGGCCCGGATTATGGCCGGTCACATTGGTCCGCACGACCAGCGCGCCGGGCGCTTCCAGCGCGTATTCCTCGCCGGCGAATTTCGATCGCGCATACTCGTTCAGCAGCGTGACCGGCGCGTCCTCGTCATGGGCCGCGTCGCCATCGCCGTCGAAATAATGGTCCGTGGAAATCTGGATCAGCGCCCCGCCGGTCTCCCGGCTCCAGCGGGCCAGATCGCCCACCGGCGCGGCGTTCACCGCATGCGCCAGCTCCGGGTCCGCCTCACAGGCTTTCAGGTCCACAATAGCGGCGGAATTGATAATCCCGTCTGGCTTCACCGCCTCCAGCGCGCCGGAAAGCCAGTTCGTCTGGCGTATATCGACGGGAAGGTCCGCGCCGCGCCGCGCCGCGGTGACCACGGAGTCGCCGCGCTGGCGGATTTCGGCGCTGATGGCCCGGCCAAGGGTCCCCGACCCTCCAAGGACGAGCCACCGCTTCACGCCGCCGGCTCCAGCGTCTTGCGCGCCGTGGTCAGGGTCGCCTTGGCGCCGGCCGTCAGCCGCGCCTCGTCCACCCGGCCTTCATTGGCGTTCAGCAGATGCGCGTTATCCATGCAGAAGCGGATCAGGGCCGGCGCGCTGACCGTCGCCGCCGCCTCGCCCAGCGCCGCGTAGATGTCGCGGCACAATTGCAGGTCTTCCGGGTAATCCAGCGTCCAGCGCAGACGCTCGGCCCCCTCCCCGGGGCCGAGCAGCGCGGCGCGGACCAGATTGGGATTGGTCCGCAGCCATGGCGTTACGTGTTCGCGGTCATAGGGGTCATGCGCTTTCCGGTCGGCCTCATGCAGAAGCGCGGCCGGAAAGATGTCGCAGTCCAGCCCGTGCGGAAATCTCGGCGGCATGTTGTTGCAGGCGTAATCGGCGCGGGAGCTGGCCAGCAATTGCGCCGTCTCGCCGCAAATCTGCGGATCGATGAACGGACAGTCGGAGGTCACGCGCATCACGGTCTCCGCCTCCGCCTCGCGCGCCGCTCTGGCGTAGCGGGACAGCACGTCCTTTTCGGACCCGCGGGAAACAAAATAACCCTTGTCGGCGGCGAACTCGGCCAGCTCGTCATCATCTTCGATGTCGGGAATGGCGGCGACCACCAGGTCCGCGCCGGGAATTTGCCTGCAACGGTCGAGACACCGCTCCAGCGCGGTTTTCGCGCCCAGCATTTCCAGAATCTTGCCCGGAAGCCGGCTGGACCCCGTGCGGGCCTGAACGATAACGGCGAAGCTCACGTGTCTCGCCCCCCTTGGTCTGGAGACGAAACAGACATTACAGGCGTGCGGCCTAATGAGCCGTTAACCAAAACCGGTCAGTTTCGACCCTGAAAACGAATCCGTCGAAGGGACGACCCGATCCATGACCGCCGAAACGGACCAGGCCAGCGCCGAGCGCAAGCTGGAAGCCCTCATCTCGCGCCGCGATTTCCGCGCCCCGCGCGCCGACCTCAACGGCAAGACCATTCTTGTCACCGGAGGCACCGGCTCTTTCGGGCACAAATTCGTCGAGACCGTGGTCTCTGAATACAAGCCGAAGAAACTGATCATCTTCTCCCGGGACGAGCTGAAGCAATACGAAATGGCTCAGCGTTTCCCGGTCGAGACCTATCCCTTCATGCGCTATTTCATCGGCGACGTGCGGGACGTCTCGCGCCTGACGCAGGCGATGCGCGACGTTGATATCGTCGTCCACGCCGCGGCGCTGAAACACGTCCCCATCGCCGAGTACAATCCGTTCGAGTGCATCAAGACCAATGTCATGGGCGCGGAGAACGTGGTCCGCGCCGCCATTCAGGCCGGCGTGAAACGCGTCTGCGCGCTGTCCACGGACAAGGCCGCCAACCCGGTCAATCTCTACGGCGCCTCGAAACTGGCCTCGGACAAGATCTTCACCGCCGCCGAGCATATGGGCGGCGCCGGCGGACCAGTCTTCTCGGTCGTGCGCTACGGCAATGTCATGGGCAGCCGCGGCTCGGTCGTGCCATTCTTCCGCAAGCTGATTGCGGAGGGCGCGGACTCCCTGCCCATCACGGACGCCCGCATGACCCGTTTCTGGATCACGCTGGAGCAAGGGGTGAACTTCGTCCTCTCCAGCCTGGAGCACGCCAAGGGCGGCGAAATCTTCGTGCCGAAAATCCCGTCCATGACCACGGTGGAGCTGGCCAAAATCCTCGCCCCGTCACTGGAGCAGAAAATCATCGGCATCCGCCCGGGCGAAAAGCTGCACGAAACAATGGTGCCGGAAGACGACGGGCGCTGGACCGTGGAGATCGAGGACCGCTACGTCATCCTGCCGGCCTTCTCGCCGGAGAAGAAACAGGCCTGGCTGGCCGACGGCGCCACGGAAACGCCGGAGGATTTCTCATACTCCTCCGACACCAACCCCGAACGCTTCGACGCCCGCGCCTTGCAGGCCATGGTCGAGAAAAGCTACGCGGCCTGAGCGGCCTTCATACGGGCGGCTACATCCAGCGCCCGCCAGCCGATCCCGATGCCCATAACCACCCGGACGGGGAAATAGACCAGCGCCGGCAGGCCAAACGGCCGGCGCACGAACCCGTCCGGCATGACCGCGGCCGCGTTCAACCAGCCGAAGATCACTAAAGCCCTGCGCATCATCTGCCCCCGCCATGCGGCGCCAGCCCTATTGCGCCCGGACGCCCGGCCACCTCAATGCGAAAAGCCCGCCGTTTCCGGCGGGCCCTTCATCATGACTACGCTGTCTGTTGAGCGGACTATCCGCCGCCGAACAGGGACAGGATGATCTGCGGCTGGCTGTTGGCGATGGAGAGCGCCTGAACGCCCAGCTGCTGCTTCACCTGCAAGGCCTGCAACTTGGCGCTTTCCTTGGCCAGATCCGCGTCGACCAGATTGCCCACGCCCACTTCCAGCGAGCCTTTCAGCTTGTCGACGAAGGAATTGTGCGCCTCGATCTTCTTCAGGTCGGAGCCGAGATTGGCCAACGCCTGGTTTACATTGTCCAGGCTCGCCTTGATCTGGGAGACCGCCTCGGTCGCCAGCGTCACGGTTCCAAGACTTGCCGAGGAGGACAGGGAAATGATGGAGCCGGAGAAGGTGAAGTCCTGCGTCTTCAGCGTCAGCGTGCGCGCCGCGTCCGCATCCGCCAGGAATTCAATGCCGCCGGAGATCGACCCGTCCAGAATGTTCGCGCCGTCAAACTCGGCGTTCTGGATGATGACATTAATCTGGTCGATCAGCGCCTTGAAATCGGCGTTATAGGCTTCGCGGCTGAACGTATCCAAGGACGGGTCCATGGCGGCGGTCGCCTTTTCCCGCATCTCCACCAGCAGGTCGGAGATGCTCTCCCCCGCAGCCAGCGCAATATCGGAGATCGAGTTGGCCCGATCCAGGCTCGTCGAAACGGCGTTTAGCGCCCCGGTATCGGCGCGCATGCCCTGCGCGACGGCGTAAACGGCGGCGTTGTCTTTCGCGCCGGATACTTTGAGGCCCGTATTGATGCGGTTTTGCGCCTGCTCAAGATGGACATTTGTCTTGTTCAAATTCTGCAGGGCGATCAGCGCCGACTGATTTGTGTGAACGCTAAGTACCATGGTCCTGCTCCCACTAAAGGCGAACGTAGTCTTCCCGCCCACGGAGCAATGGCCGTGCCAAGGTTAATCGATATCCTTAATGTCAATAATTTCAGTAACTTGGATAAAACAACGCCGCGCATTGCCAGAATGCGCGGCGGTCAGTGCGGCAATAAATGTCTGCTGATCCGGCAGTTTTGACCGACCCGGCGGCCTTGACCGTCAGACTTTCCGGTCGACGATCTGCCCGTCCAGCCCGCGGAAAAACTCCGACAGCTTCAGCATGTCTTCCCGCGGCCACTGGCGAAGCTGCTCGCCCGTCTCGCGGTTTATGATGCGATAGACGAACGCGCCTGTCGCTTCGTCTTCGTCGATCATCAGCTGGGCTTCGAGGTTCAGCGCGGCCCGGATTTTCTCCTGGAACTCGCGGTGACGGCGCTCCTGGTCCTGATCGTCCGCCCGGCGGACAATCTCGACATCAGAGGCGTAACGCGGCGGAACGATCCGCTTGTCGTCGCCCTGGGCCGTCTCTTCACGCTTTTCGGATTTCGCCGAAGGCGCGGCAATCAACGGCGTAACGGGTGATATTTCGCCATTCATGACACCACACGGCCGGTCCCGGACCGGCTCCTTCCACTTGTCAAAGCGCTAGGGGTCACTTCGTACGCGGCCGGCTTCGGCCCGGAAAAATGGAGTCGGCGGGAGCTGGACCCCTCTAGCTCCCGCCTCTCCGTGGAGCTTCCGTCTAGCGGAAGAGACCCAGAAGCGTCGACGGCGCCTGGTTGGCGATCGACAGGGCCTGAATGCCCAGCTGCTGCTTGACCTGCAGCGACTGAAGCTTGGCGCTCTCTTTGGCCAGGTCGGCGTCCACAAGGTTGCCGATACCGGTTTCCAGAGAGTCGGACAGCTTGCCTACGAAGGTGGAGTGGATCTCCAGGGACTTCGAGCCGGTGCCCAGACGCGCAAGCGCGTTATTGAGGTTGTCGAGGGAGGTCTCGATCGCGGTGACGGCGGCCGAAGCTTCCGTAACCGTGTCGACGTCAGCGGCGGAACCCAGCGTGACGACCGAACCCGACAGGGACAGGTCCTCGGAACCGACCGTGATCGTGTTCGTGCCGTCGGCGTTCGCAAGCGCGATGAAGCCGTCGGTTTCAGAACCGTCGATCAGGTTGGTGCCGTTGAACTGAGCGTTCTCGACAATGGTGCCGATCTGGTCGCGCAGTGCCGTGAAGTCTTCGTTCAGGGCGTCGCGGCTGGCCGTGTCCAGGGACGCGTCAGACGCGGCCAGGGCTTTCTCTTTCAGCTGGATCAGCAGGTCAGAGATGGCTTCGCCGCCGGAAAGCGCGACATCAACCGTGGACTGCGCACGGTCCAGCGACTGCTGGACAACGCCCAGACCGGCCACTTCGGCGCGCTGGGACTGGGCGATGGCAAAGATGCCGCCATTGTCCTTGGCCGAAGCGACTTTCAGACCGGTATTGATCCGGTTCTGAGTGGTCGAAAGCTCAGCGTTGGTTTTGTTGAGGTTTTGCAGGGCGACGAGCGCGCCCGGATTCGTATTGACAGTAACCATTCTTGGTTTCCCTTCCGTCGTTTTGACAGTTCCCCGCGCATTTTGCGCAGGGCAAGGGCGTTTTGCCCCCGAACCCTTTATCGCAATGACGGCGCCGTTTTCTTTTCGGGAAAGGTCTGATTAACCAAGAGCTTATAAATGTATGAGTATATTGCGGTTTATATCGCGCTCTCACTGAAATTCAGACATGCGTCATCGGCGGGTCGGTAAATTCGACCCGGCAAAAATTGCCTGCCCGGCAAGATTTTCTTGTTAGCGGACCCATTTCAAAAAAGGCGGCGGGGCCGCCGCGAGGGCGGCCCCGGCCAGTCGCGAACTTACTGGAAGAAGCCCAGGATTGATTGCGGCGCCTGGTTGGCGATCGACAACGCCTGGATGCCCAGCTGCTGCTTGACTTGCAGCGACTGCAACCTTGCGCTCTCTCTCGCCAGATCGGCGTCGACCAGGTTCCCGATGCCCGTATCCAGCTCGTCGCTCAGCTTGTTGACAAACGTGCTGTGGATCTCCAGCGCCTTCGACTTGGTGCCCAGCCGCGCGAGCGACTCGTTCACGTTCGTCAGGGAGGCGTCGATTTGGGTCGCGATTGTGCTGGCCTCGGAAGCGGTCCCGAAAGACGCCGTGGACGACACCGTCACGATGGAGCCCGAGAGCGTAAGGTCCTCGGATCCGACCGTAATGGTGTTCGTGCCTTCGGCGTTTGCGAGCGCCACGAAGCCGCCAGTTGACGAACCGTCGATCAGGTTGACGCCGTTGAACTCGGCGTTCTCCACGATGGTCGAAATCTGGTCGCGAAGCGCCTTGAAGTCCTCGTTGAGCGCGTCACGGCTTTGCGTGTCCAGCGACGCGTCCCCGGCTCCAAGGGCCTTTTCCTTCATCTGAATCAGGAGGTCGGAGATCGCCTCTCCCGCCGACAGCGCCACGTCCACAGTCGACTGGCCGCGATCGAGCGACTGCTCGACCACGCCATAGCCTGCGACTTCGGCGCGCATCTTCTGGGCAATGGCGAAGATGCCGCCATTGTCCTTCGCGGAAGCGACTTTCAGGCCGGTATTGATCCGGTTCTGCACTTCTCCGAGTTCCACATTCGTCTTGTTCAAATTCTGCAGGGCGATAAAGGCGCCCGGATTTGTGTTTACAGAATTGCTGATTGCCATTTTTGGGGTCCTTCCATTCTGGAATACGAGACCGGGACGCTTTTGCGGCCGGTTAGGGCATTTTGCCCCGGCCGGAGGATCGCAAACGCCATGCCGGTTTTCGCGCCGGAAAACCCGAAACAAGCAATTGAATTATTTGTGGAATTCAGATGCGCCAGATACAGGCGCAAGGGCGCGCGGCATCTCTTGCCGGGCGCGCGGGGAAAACCTGCCGGGCTGTGTCTAGCCCTGGCCGGCGCTGGAGCCGGGGGCCAGGCCCTGCATGATGGTGCGGTTGATATCGATCAGCGGCTCGAAATCGGCGCCGCTCTGCATCACCTCGCGCGAATATTTCCGCACGAACATGGACAGCGAGATAATCCCGGCCCGCAGTTCCTTGGGCAGGCCGTTGCCCTCCTGGGCGCAATCGGTGGCCAGCGCTGACCAGACGCTGCGGTTCCAGGCCAGCGCCGCGGCGCGTTTCTGCATTTCCTCGCGCGGCGCCTGCGACGCCTCGATCAGCGACCGCGTCACCTGTCCGAACAGCCGGTATTCCGTATCGCGCGGGTTTTCGCTGCGCGTCGTGCTCGACTGGTACGCTTTCTGATAGGCCTGAAGAGTCATTCCCTACCCCTTGAGCCGCTCGTCTTCGTAGGTGATCAGCTTGCGGCAGCGCAGCAGCGCCTTGTACAGCTCGCCCGCCATCACGTCGCGGCTGACGGAAACGCACTCGGCGAGGATCTCCGGATTGCTGAGCGCATTCATGAACTCGGTCATGCGCAGCACGAAGTCGTCGTAATATTCGCCGCTGTTTGTGCTCTGGTTCAGATACATCATCATCACCGGGAAATAGATGCGCCGCGCCGGCGAGGTCGCCTCGCCCTGCTGCATGATGTCCTTTTCCCGAAGTACGGACGCCTTGTTCTGCAGAACCAGGTTCGCCCGGCGGTCCCCGTTCTGCACGACCGCGCCGTTGAGAACGAACTTCTCGCCGGGTTTCAAAGACAGTTTCAAAGGCATTGGCGGGGTCTCGGGTCTTTCTAGCCCATACGGGCTTTCTGAATTGCAATTCTGATCAAGAGGAATGAATGAAAACTTTAGACGAATTTGGAATTTACACGAACCCTCATGGTTAATTGCGCCTTAACCGCCCGTCTCCAGTCTGGCCTTCGATTTATGATTCCATCCTAGTTTCGCGCCAGACGGGGCCGCTTTAAATGACGCCACAACAGGACCAGCCGGAGGGCCGCGCCCTCAAGGACGCCGCCGACCGCCGCCTGATGCCGGAAGTGGAGGCGGACAACGCCGCCCAGCGCAAGACGGTCGCCATCCTAAAGCGCGCCCTGAAAGCGGCGGAAACCCATAATGAAAAGGCGGTGGACCTGGCCCTGAAAGCGGTCGCCGCCGATCCTTCCAGCGGCCTCGCCCACCATGTCGCGGGCGTGACGCTGGACCGCGCCGGCCGGCTTTCGCAAGCGTTGCAGCATTACGAAAACGCCTGGCGCCTGACCCCGGAAAACGCCGACATCTACCAGAATCTGGGTCTGGTCGCCTGGAAGCTGGACATGGTCGACGCGGCGGAGAAATTTTTCCGCCTCTACCGCAAGATGCGCCCCAACTCGACAGACGGCGCGATCAATCTGGCCGGGGCCCTGCGCGACAAAGGCCAGTTCGACGACGCCGCGCAAATTCTCCAGACCTCGGTTTACGCCAATATGGCGGAGCCGACCCTGTGGAACGCGCTGGGAACCGTGCTGCTGGAATCCGGCGATCCGGGGCAGGCCGTCACCTTCTATAATGAAGCGATCCGCCTGGATCCCGATTTCGCGCGCGGCTGGCACAACCTCGCCTACGCGCTGGACCTGATTGGCGATCTTCCCGGCGCCATCTCGGCGTTCGAGAACGCGCTGGAAAGCCCGGCCTCCACCGGCGACGCGGCGGAGATGCGTCACGGCCTCGCCCATACGCTGCTGGCCGACGGTCAGGTGGCGCGCGGCTGGGACGAATACGCCGTCCGCCTGACCCGCGACTACAACAAATCCACCGTCTTCCTGATCAAGGCCCCGCGCTGGGAAGGCGATACGGGAGAACTGAAAGGCAAGCGCGTGCTGCTGGTGGGCGAGCAGGGCCTGGGCGACGAGATCCTGTTCATGAACGCCGCCCGCGACCTACAGGACGCCATCGGCCCGGACGGCGAACTGATGATCGCCTGCACGCGCCGCCTGGTCCCGCTGTTCCAGCGCTCCTTCCCGGACGCCCATGTCGGCCAGCACGGCACGTTCGAGGCCGAGGGCAAGAAATTCCGCGCCGTCACATGGCTGGAAGAGCACGGCGGCTGCGATGTCTGGCTGCCCATGGGCGAGCTGGCCCGCGCTTTCCGCGGCGAAACCGCCGCCTTCCCGGACCGCAGCGGATACATGACGCCGGACCCCGAACGCGTCGCCGCCATCAAGGCGCAGCTGGACGCCATCGGCCCCGGCCCGAAAGTCGGCATCGTGTGGAAATCCATGCTGATGACCACCCAGCGCTCGAAATTCTTCTCACCGTTCGAGCAATGGCGCAGCGTTCTGGAAACGCCCGGCGTCAGTTTCGTCAGCCTGCAATATGGCGACACGGCGGACGAACTGGCCCGCGCCGAAGCCGATTACGGCGTGAAGATCCACCAGCTCGACGATCTGGACCTCAAGGATGATCTGGACGGCGTCGCCGCCCTCGGCGCGGCGCTGGACCTGTCCATCGGACCGATGAACGCCTCCACCAACCTCGCCGCATCCACCGGCGCCGATGTCTGGTTCATCGCCTATAAGTCGCACTGGCCGCTTCTCGGCGCGGGCCGCCTGCTCTGGTATCCGCAGACGCGCGCCTTCTCCCCGGAAAACTGGGGCGACTGGAAGTCCACGATGGGCGATATCGCCAGCGCCCTCAAACAGCGCCTTTCAAAAGAAAAGGCGGCCTGACGGCCGCCTTTTCCTACCCCTCTACCGCGTCGAGCCGATCGGGCTGCCCGGCGGCGTTTCCGGGCCCGCAACCTGCGGGTCGGCCGCGCTGGCGGGGCGCGCCAGATGCGCCTCCACCCGGTCGGCCAGCCACGCCGCCGCCTCGCTGTCGGCCACCCGCAACCGTCCATAGACCCGCTTCAGCCGCGCCCGCGCTTCCGACCGCACGGAAAGCGAGGCCGCCATGTCCTGGTCCAGCGCGATCAGCGCGGAAACATAACGCCCCTGCACCGCATGACGAATCCGGGTCTGCCGCGCCGTTTCCTCTTCCCCCGGCGTGAACAGCGCCGCGTCCGCGGCGTCCAGCACCGCGCCAAAGTCCGGCGCGCCGCCTTCCGCCTGCGCCAGACGCTCCGCCCGCCGCGAATCCAGCAGCGACCCCAGCGTGATGTCCGCCGCGCTTTCCGCCGCCGCAATCAGATCGAAGGCCGGGGCGCTGCGATTCTCGAACAGCTCCCCGCCCGCCAGCTCCCGATCCGGATTGGCCGGCGCCAGTACGCCCAGCACCGCGTCATCCACGTCCAGCGCCTGCGGCGACAGCGTATCCAGCACCGCCGACAGCGCCCGGCGCTGATCCGCCGCGCCCACCGGCCGCGGCGGCTCCGCCCCGTCCCCGCGCGCCGCATAGGCGTAATCATAGCCGCCCATCATCTTGGCGGCCGCCGCGGTCTGGAAGCGGTGATACAGATAGATCGGCACGAACACCTCGCGCAGATCCGCCATCGGGTCGCCGGCCTGGATGCGGTCTGCGGCGAAACTGTCCAGCGCGATGCGGCGCACCCGCATCACATTGTTCAGCTCCCGCGCCGCGTCCGCGCCATTGTCCCAGACGCTGGTCCTGGCGTGGCCCGTCCCGGGCGCGCGCCCGTCGCCATCGGCGATATAGACCAGGCCCTGCTCCCGCGCGTCCTCGACCATATTGTCCAGGAACGCCCGCTCGTTCTCGCCCTCGGGCGCGTCGTCATAAAGCCAGGTGATCGCGAACTTGTCCCATTCGCCGATCCCGACGTCATAGGCGTCGGAGAAATCCAGCGTCCCGTCGCCGCGCGCCTTCACCCACGGCGCGGGATAATCCATCACCGATTGCCGGTCATAGGCGCTGGCCGCGAAATTGTGATGCACGCCGATCGCGTGCCCGACCTCGTGCGCCGAAAGCTGGCGGATGCGGTCCAGCGCCAGCTCCACCGGGTCGTCGTCTTCGCCGGTGCCGACCTTCGCGGTCCCGGCCAGCCCTTCGAAAATCATCCGGTCCTGCCGCACGCGCTGGGAGCCGAGGATCACATGACCCTTAATGCGCTCGCCCGTGCGCGGGTCCACCACGCCGCCGCCATAGGACCAGCCGCGCGTCTGGCGATGCACCCACTGAACCACGTTGTAACGGGCGTCCAGCGGATGCGCGCCTTCCGGCAATTCTTCCACCACAAAACCGCCGGGATAGCCCGCCGCCTCGAACGCCTCGCCCCACCAGGACGCGCCCTCGATCAGCGCGCTCTTCACCGGCTCTGGCGCGCCCGGATCGATATAATAGGTGATCGGCTCGCCCTCGGTCTGGCGGTGCCGCACGGCGTAGCGTTTCACCACAGCCTCATCCAGCGGCGCGGAATAATCATAGAAAGCCGTATGGATGGTCCCGACGCGCGGGTCGAATTCCCGCGGCTCGAACCCCTCGCCCGGCAGCCGCACAAAGGAATGATGCTGGCGCAGCGTCACCGCGTTCGGGTTCGCCGCCGTCGCCCGCACTTCCGGCCCCGGATTGGCGGAGGCGAAGGTCAGGAAGGAATCCAGCTCGACATTGTCGGGGAATGTCAGAACCGATCCCGGATCGACCATCGACCGGCCCGCGTCCAGCGCAAACCCGGCCCCGTCCTCGTCCATCGCCCCGGCCAGCTGCAGCCCGTCCTGGCTCACCATGCCGCTGATATCGGTCAGCACGGCCCCGTCCGGCCCGCGCCCGATAATCTCGCCCGACCACAGGAAAGAGTCCGCGAAGGATTCATCCACCGCATCCTGCTCCAGCGGATTATCCGCGGTGGCGCGATAGCGGGTATTCTCGGCAGCCACGACCAGTTTCGGCCCCACCACGCGGAACGTCACCAACTGTCCGGAATCGCCCCAGCCCCGGTCCAGCCCCAGCGGGTTGGAGCCCAGCCCGGCCGACAGCCGCTGCGCATAGATGGCCGTCAGGGCCACGCCGTCCTCGCCGGGCGCGGGCAGTTGGGCCAGCACCCGGCCCTCCTCCGCATCCACCCAGACGTCAAAGAACCCGTCCTGCTTCTCCAGCCCCGCAACCGCCTCGTCATAGGCGCTTGCGCTGTCGGCGCCCGTATCGTCACAGGCCGCCGCCAGAACCAGAACCGCGCAAATTACCGCTATTCGCATGTCGCTCCCCGAAACCGTCAAAACTTCGACGCGCACCTTGGCGCAGCGTTCCGGTCCGCGCAAATCGCATCTGGGCTGACGTTTACGTCACCCGCTTGCGGCCTTGCCGCGCGCGGTCTCCGCCCCTAGCTTCGCTGCAATTGCGAAGGTTCGGAAACAGGCAAAAGGCAAGGCTACATGGCGCGTTTCGAGGGCACGGAAAATTACGTCGCGACCGAGGATCTGCGGGTCGCGGTCAATGCGGCGGTGGCGCTGGAGCGCCCGCTTCTGGTGAAGGGCGAACCAGGCACCGGCAAGACGATGCTGGCCATAGAGATCGCCAAGTCCCTCGGCTGTCCGCTGCTGGAATGGCACATCAAGTCCACCACCAAGGCCGCCCAGGGCCTCTATGAATATGACGCCGTGGCCCGCCTGCGCGACTCCCAGCTCGGCGATGACCGCGTCCACGACATTTCCAACTATATCCGCCGCGGCAAGCTCTGGCAGGCTTTCACCTCGGAAGAGCGCCCGATCCTGCTGATCGACGAAATCGACAAGGCCGACATCGAATTCCCCAACGACCTCTTGCAGGAGCTCGACCGCATGGAATTCCATGTCTACGAGACCGGCGAGACGATCACGGCGAAACAACGCCCCATCGTCATCATCACCTCGAACAACGAGAAGGAGCTGCCGGACGCCTTCCTGCGCCGCTGCTTCTTCCACTACATCGCCTTCCCGGACGAAGAGACGATGAAGGACATCGTCGAGGTGCATTTCCCGGACATCAAGCCGCGCCTGGTCTCCGAGGCGATGAAGGCCTTCTTCCAGCTTCGCGAGGCGCCGGGCCTGAAGAAGAAGCCCTCCACCTCCGAACTCCTCGACTGGCTGAAACTGCTGGTGGTCGAGGATATCGACCCCGAGACCATCCGCGAGAAGGAACCGAACAAGCTCCTGCCCCCGCTCTACGGCGCCCTCCTGAAGACCGAACAGGACGTGGAGCTCTTGCAGCGCCTGGCCTTCATGGCCCGCCGCGAAAGCCGGACGCAGTAGTCACGCAATCGCCATTTGACCGCGCCCGGCGCGGCGCCGTCTAATCGGCACCGGGGCGCGCCGCCGCGCCCGGACCAGGGGGACTTCATGACCAGACTTTCCAGCCGCATCGGCCTGCTCGCCGGCTTGACCGCCATCCTAGGCCTCTCGGCCTGCGCCATGATCGACGAGGATTCGCAACTCGACCCGGAAGTCATGGAAGACCCCTGGATGGACGAAGCCCGCGACAACTCCACGCCCCAGGGCGTGATGGGCGACAACTATTAGGGAATTTCCTCCGAATTTGCGGGGGAAGTTTGCGCTTCCCGGACCCCGCCTTCGAGACGCCCTTTCGGGCTCCTCAGGCTAATGCTTGGGAGTATGAAACGGTTGTTCCCCCCTCCCTATCACCTCACCCTGAGGAGCCGCGCCAACGGCGCGGCGTCTCGAAGGGCCGTCACAGAACAAAACGCGCCCTCCCCATCACCCAGCATTGTCATCCCGGACTTGATCCGGGATCCCGGCGAACAAGCACGCAAGCTCCGCTGAGACCCCGCATCTCCGCTTCGCTCCGTGCGGGATGACAATTTAGGGGGATGAATCGAAAACAATCAGACCGGGTCCCCGCCTGCCCCATACTTCTCCCTGTTCGCTGCCGCGAGGGACCATGAGCTCGGGTCGCATGGGGCGGGGAACGGCGCCGGAGGTGTCGCGGGAGGAGACCTTGCCCGATGACCGCTCCGGCCTGTCGGAAGGGACTGCGAAGGAAAAACGGTCGCAAGGCCAACTTCAGGCAGGTTCAAACGTCAGCGGCGCGCAGCTTCGGTTCGCAAAGCACTCAATAATAAATACGGCCAGCGTCCGAAACGCGCGCCGCTTCCCTCACCTTACCCAACCCTCCGAGGTCACAGGACCTGCGGAGCTTTCGGCGCATGTCGCCACCCTCGCCCACCGACAGTCCCCGGAAATCGCGAAGCGATTATCCGGGGTCCAGAGATGGCGGGACCGTCGCAGACTGGATCCCGGATATCCGCTCACGCGGATTCCGGGAGCTAGAAAAGAGAAAAAGAAAAGAAGTCCCCTCGCCCCCGAGAGGGGGAGAGGGCTTGAGGCTCCAAATCTGGAAGATTTGGTCAGCCGAAAGGGTGAGGGGGTGGCTCTCAGAACAAAGCGCAACACCTCCAACGCCTCCCCTCATCCGGTCCTTCGGACCACCTTCTCCCCTCCATAGGGGAGAAGGGACTTTGAAATCGGAGTCGCCGCGCTACTCCTCCCGCGCCAGCGGGTGCGCGTCTTCGACCAGCCGTCTCAGCCGTTCCTCCAGAACGTGCGTGTAAATCTGCGTCGTCGAGATATCGGCATGACCCAGCAGGGTCTGGACGCTGCGCAAATCGGCGCCATGCGCCAGAAGGTGGCTGGCAAAGGCGTGCCGCAGCACATGGGGCGAGATTTTCGAGGCGTCGAGGCCGGCTTTCAGCGCCAGCGCCTTGAGAATTTGCGCGAACCGCTCCCGCGTCAAATGCCCGGCGGCCGCGCGCGAGGGGAAAAGATATTTCTCGGCCTTGTCGAACTGTTTCGTTCCCTTGGGCGGCAATGTGCGGTCCCGCACCGCGCGCCAGGCAACGATGGCGTCCAGCGCATCGGGGTTCAGGGGGGCCAGCCGCTCCTTCCCGCCCTTGCCGCGGATCATCAGGCAACGCTCGCGCCGCGCCACCGCAGAAACCGGCAGCGACACCAGCTCGCTGACCCGCAGGCCGGCGGCGTACAGGACCTCGATCAGGCAGCGCGTGCGCAGGCCCGCCGTGCTTTCGTCGGACCGCGCCGCCTCCAGCAGAAGGTCGACATCGCCCTCGCTCATCGTCTTGGGCAGCGGGCGGCCCCGGCCGGGCGAATCCAGCGTCTCGGTCGGATCGTCCTTGCGCTGCTTCTCGGCGCGCTGGAAGCGGAAGAATTGCCGCGCGGCGGAGAGTTTCCGCGCCTGCGTCGTGGCGGCCAGCCCCTCGCCCGCAAAGGCGGACAGGCATTTCGCAACGCCGTCCGCATTGGCCGATTTCAGGCTCTGCCCGTCTGCGCCCAGCCGGACCGAGAAATCTTCAAGGTCGCGGCGATACGCCGAAAGCGTGTTGGCGGAAGCGCCCCGCTCGGCGCTCATCATCTCGAGAAAGGCTTCGATCGCGGCGGCGTCCGCGCCCCTCATCTGCGCCGGACGAGCACCGCGGCCACCGCGATCTCCGCCGCGCTGTCATTCAGCCCGGCCCGGCGCAAGGCCGACACCGCGCTGTACAGATCAGCATCGGAGGCCGCCGCCGGGCTGTCGCCCAGCAGCGCCGCGGCCAGCAGCCCGGTCTCGGCCTTCGCGCCCGCTTCCGCCGCGGCCGCCAGCGTCAGGACCAGCGCCCCGCTCACCGCGCCGCCATCGGCTTCCAGGAACGCCGCGCGCATGTCCGGGGACAGCGGCTCGCCGCCCATCGCCGAGAGCATCAGCGCCTCGAACCCTGCATTCGCGCCGCCCTCATCCAGCCGCCGCTCGACGGCCAGTTCGCCGCGGGCGGAGGGATAAAGATCAATCAGCGCGTTCAGCCGCGCCAGATCCGTGTCCGACGGCGGATCGAAACTGGCGCGTTGCGAAGCCGGCGTGGTCAGGGAAACCGGCTCCGGCGCGCCATCGCCATCCGCATCCAGCGGCGCGCTCAGCGAGGAGGCCGCCGGCGGCGGCGGCGGGGTCGTCGCCCGCTCGCGCCACAGCTCCGCCAGTTCCGGATCGCCGCCCGCCGCGGCGGCGCGGGCGAACAGCATGGCGTGATCGCCGGACCGCTCGATATTGGCCATCACCGGGCGATAGAGCCGGGCGGTCAGCATGAAATCCTCCGCCGTGCGGGCGCCGTCCAGCGCCTCGGCCACCGCGTCCGCTTTCATCGCCGGATCGGTCAGGCTCTCTGCGGCGCGGAACATCAGCGCCTCGCGCGTCTCGCCCTCGGCGTTCATCGCCGCGGCCATCAGGTCCGCGGCCACGCCCTCGGTCTCGGGCGGCTGCACGCTGCGATAGATTTCAGCCAGCGCCCCGGCGGAGATCAGGCCCATCCCGGCCGCCTTGCGGGCCAGCACGGGTTTGATTTCTTCCGGCCCCTCGCCCAGCGTCAGGGCGGTCAGGACCGGCGGCGAAAGCTCGTCCAGCTTCAGGCGGATCGTCGTGTTGCTGTTCAGCGCCATGGCCAGAAGAAGCGGGCTGGCCGGCTCCACTTCCTCAACCTCGTCGCCATAGGCCAGCGACATGGCGGTGTCGAAATTCTCGTCCGGTCCGGCGGCGCGCGCCAGATCCTCGGTAAGGCGGGCGGCGGAATCATTGGCGCGGGTCAGGCAGACCGCGCGAAGCTGCAGCCAGTAAGCCTCGTCCCGCCCGTCTTTCAGGCGGTTCGCCGTCTGGCAGGCCTGGTCCATCTGGCCCAGCGACAGTTCGGCGTCCGCTTTCAGGCGCGACAAATCTGGCGCTTCCTCGATGGCCGGCGTGCGGCGGCCCAGCTCGGCCACGTCCTCGGCGAAACCGATATTCCAGGCGGTCTCCATGCGCAGCGCGGCCAGCGCCTGATCGCCCGCCGCGCCATCGGGCGGCGCGCCGCCGGACAGCAGAGCCCGCGCGGTCAGCCGGTTCACGGCCGCCGATTGCGACGGCGCCGGGGCGCGTTCGATCGCGGCGCGCGCCGTGGCGGCGTTGGAGCCGCGCCACAGCGTCTCGGGCAGCGCCCCTTCGCTGCGGTCCAGCGCGCTGACATCGAACGGATCGACCGGGCGCAGCGGCTCGGACGTGATGGACTGGGCCAGCGCCGCGCCGGCGCAGGCGGCCAGCGTCAGGCCAAGCGCGCTATTCTTCAGCAGGGACTTCAATTTCAACGCGAACCTCCTCATCGCCCGGATCCATGCCGTTCGCCACCGCCAGCAGCCATGCGAAGCCGCCGATGAAGATCACCAGGATTGCGATGATGGCGAACAGGGTCAGACGCATCTTTGTCTCCAGAACTTATCTCAAGGCGTGCGCCAGCAAACAGCGGCGCCGCGAAAATATCCACCCCGCCTTTCTGCGCCTTGCGGCGGGCGCGGGCTATCCCTAAAGCTCGACATACATGACTCATCAAACTGGCGGAAGTTCGGCGGACAAGCCCCGCCGCGAAAAGACAATCGCTCTGGTCGGATTAATGGGCGCGGGCAAGACCACGGTCGGCCGGCGTCTGGCGAAACGGCTGCGTATGCCGTTCTATGACGCGGACGAGGAAATAGAGAAGGCGGCGGGCCGCACGGTGAGCGAGATTTTCGACGAATTCGGAGAGGCGCATTTCCGCGACGGCGAACGCAAGGTCATTGCCCGTCTGGTCGATGACGGTCCCTGTGTTCTGGCCACCGGCGGCGGCGCGTTCATGAACGACCAGACGCGCGGCCTGATCAAGGATCGCGCCGTGTCCGTCTGGCTGCGCGTCGATCTGGATATCCTGGCCGAACGCGTCTCCCGCAGGAACACGCGGCCCCTGCTGCGAGGCAAGAATCCGCGGGACGTTCTGGAAAAACTGGCGGAAACCCGCGACCCGGCCTACGGACAGGCCGATATCGTGGTCGATTGCGGGCCCGGCCCGCATGACACCGCCGTGCGCGCCATCCTGCAATCGCTGGAACAGCACGGATACGCGCGGACATGAGCGGCCATGACCTGACCGTCGATCTGGGCGACCGGTCCTACCCCATCCTGATCGGCCCTGATGCCCTTGACCGCTTTGGCGAAAACGCCGGGGAATATTTCCCGCGCGGAACCGCCAGCGTGATCAGCGACCGCACGGTCTGGGGACTGCACGGCAAGGCGCTGACCGATGCGCTGGCGGCGGCGAATGTCGCGGTGGAGCCAATCCTCATCGAACCGGGCGAAGCGCAGAAATCCTTTGCGGAGCTGGAACGCGTGCTGGACGCGCTGCTGGAGCGCCGGACCGAGCGCGGCGACGCGGTGATCGCGTTCGGCGGCGGCGTGGCCGGCGATCTGGCCGGGTTCGCCTCAGCCATACTCAAGCGCGGAACCTCCTTCATCCAGATCCCGACAACCCTGCTGGCGCAGGTCGACTCCTCGGTCGGCGGCAAGACGGGGATTAATACGGCGCGCGGCAAGAATCTGGTCGGCGCATTCCACCAGCCCAAACTGGTGGTCGCCGATACCCGCTTCATCGCCACCCTGCCCGGCCGCGAGCGCCGCGGCGGTTATGCGGAAGTGCTGAAATACGCGCTGATCCGCGACGCCGGCTTCTTCGACTGGCTGGAGGCGAAGGGACAGGACGTCCTCGCCGCCGAGCCGGAGGCCGTGGCTGAAGCCGTGCACCGATCCGCGGCCTGGAAAGCCCGCATCGTGGCGGAGGACGAACGGGAAACCGGCGTCCGCGCCCTCTTGAATTTCGGCCACACATTCGGCCACGCGGCGGAAGCGGAGGCCGGCTATGACGGCGGCGTCATTCATGGAGAGGCCGTCGCCTGGGGCATGGCGGCGGCGACGCGCTATTCCGCGCGGCTGGGATTGTGCGCAGAAGACGCGGCGGACCGCCTTGCCACGCATCTTTCCGCACACGGGCTTCCGCACAGTCTTCAAACGCTGGGCGGCGGGCCCTATGTTGCTGAACGGCTTATGCAGCGCATGGCGGACGACAAGAAAGTGTCGGGCGGACGCATCACCCTGATCCTGACCAAGGGGCTGGGCGAGGCGTTCATAGAGCCCGACGCCGACCCCGGGGCGCTGGCGACTTTTCTGGAGGATGAAACCAAGCCCTGATGATTTTCGGCCTGACTGCCACCCTGATCGCCATCGCCTTCCTGCTGATGCTGTCCGGATTCTTTTCCGGCTCCGAAACCGCCCTGACGGCCGCGTCCCGCGCCCGACTGCACGGCTGGGAGAAGCAGGGAGACGGCGGCGCGCGCATCGCCAATGTCCTGATCGCCGACCGGGAGCGCCTGATCGGCGCCATCCTGCTGGGCAACAACCTGGTCAATATCCTTGCCTCTGCGCTGGCCACGGTTGCCTTCGTGCAGATGTTCGGCGAGGCCGGCGTTGCCTACGCCACAGCGGCGATGACCGCTCTTGTGGTGATCTTTTCCGAGGTCCTGCCCAAGAGCTATGCCCTGTCCAACGCCGACCGGTTCGCCACCACGGTCGCGCGGCCTATCCAGATCATCGTTTTCCTGTTTGCCCCGATTGTCGCTGCGGTGCGTTTCATCGTGCGCCTGACGCTGGGCATTTTCGGCATCAAGGTGGAAGGCGACGCGCTGGACGCGCATGAGGAAATCCGCGGCGCGGTCGACCTGCACCACCATGAAGGCGGCGTGGTCAAACATGACCGCGACATGCTGGGCGGCGTTCTGGATTTGCGCGACCTGACGGTCGAGGACGTGATGGTCCACCGCAAGAACATGAACATGCTGGACCTGGCCAAGACCGCCGAGGAACTGGTCGACGAGGCGCTGGACAGCGCCCATACCCGCCTGCCCGCCTATGAGGACGACGCCGAGAACATTGTGGGCGTGCTGCACGCCAAGGACCTGTCGCGGGCGCTTCGCGCGGTCGGCGGCGACCTTTCGCAGATCGAGGTTCGGGATGTAACGCGCGAGCCGTGGTTTGTGCCGGAGACGACGTCCCTGCTGGAGCAGTTGAACGCCTTCCGCCGCAAGCGCGAGCATTTCGCGCTGGTGGTCGACGAATATGGCGCGCTGATGGGCCTGATCACGCTGGAGGATATTCTTGAAGAGATCGTCGGCGAGATCGAGGACGAGCATGACGAGCGCGTGCAGGGCCTGAAAACGCAGGGCGACGGCTCTGTCATCGCGGAGGGGTCCGTCCCGATCCGCGACCTCAACCGCGCCATGGACTGGAACCTGCCGGACGAGGAAGCGGTCACCATCGCCGGTCTGGTGATTCACGAGGCGCAAACGATCCCGGAAACCGGCCAGATCTTCGCCTTTCACGATCACCGTTTTGAAGTGCTGAAGCGCCAGCGCAACCAGATCACGCTGTTGCGAATCTCGCCCGCCCCGGAACCCGATTTCTCCGTCCCGGAAGGCGTTTAAGGCGCTACTCCGCCTCTTCCGGCGTCAGGGCGCGAATGCGCAGCGCGTGCAGCCGGCCGGAAAATTCCGCGTCCACCGCCGCATTCACCGCGCGGTGACGGGCGACGCGATTCATGCCCTCGAACCCGTCCCAGACGACGGCGGCGGCGAAATGGCTTTCGCCGCCATCGGGCGCGCCGGCATGGCCCTCATGCAGGGCGGATTCGTCCTGCAGCGCGATATAAGCGCCCGGAAATGCGGTCTCCAGCGCCGATTGAATCCGTTTCGCTGTCTCGCCCATAGCCCTATCTGCCTTTCACGCGTGTCAAGTCGTTGCCCGGGGGGCGGACGCTGCCCATAATCTCTGCGTTATGTCAGGCGCGTTCCAATATCGCCCCAAGTTTCGGGACATACGGGTCAAACCGCCCGGAAAGGAAGAGGCGCGTACAGGCGAGCAGACCTGCGAGTGGGCCGGGTGCGTGCGCAAAGGCGAATGCCGCGCGCCGAAATCGCCCGAGGACCTGAAGCATTTCTACTGGTTCTGCGCCGAACACGCGGCGAAATACAATCGCTCCTGGGACTTCTTCGACGGCATGAGCGAGGGCGAGATCAAGGCGTTTCAGGAAAGCGGCTATTACGGCCACCGCCCGACCTGGGATTTCAAGAACGGCTCTCGCCGCGGCGATGCGGCCTCCCGCGCCAGCCGCGACTGGACGACGATCTTTTCCGACCCGCACGGCCTGTTCGGCGGCGCCAAGCCGGGACAGCCGCAGCCCCAGACCCGCCGTCTGACCAAGCTGCAGAAAAAAGCGCTCGAGGAAATGAATCTGAGCGAGGCGGCCTCAGCCGGCGATATCCGCCAGCGCTACCGCGAACTGGTCAAACGCCTACACCCGGACGCCAATGGCGGCGACCGGTCGCTGGAAGACCGCTTGCAGGCGGTTATTCGGGCCTATGAGACTCTGAAGACGACGGGTCTGACCTAGACTCCCCGTTCATGCGGTCGCGGACCGCCTTTTCGGCCGCGTCGGCGGCGCGATTGCGGCGATCCCGCGTTTTCCTGCCGCCCCAGAAGAAGAACGCCGCCACGGCGGCGCCGACCAGGATCAGGGTGATCAGGCCGGTTCCCATGCCCTAAAGCCCGAAACGGGAATAGGCGGCGCGGTGTTCGACCTCGGCGGCGAACGCGCTGGCGCCGCCGGAGAGCAGCTTGCCGACCAGGGATTTCTTCGGTCCGCCGAACGGCTTGACCCGGACGTCATCGCCGAACTTTTCGCGCAGGATGGCGCGCACCGAACCGGTGGCGTCGATCAGGCCCAGTTTTGCCGCTTCCTCGCCCAGCCAGACATCGCCATTGAACAGCGTCTCGTCATCGGCGGTCAGCTTGCTCTCGCGCCGGGATTTTACCAGCGCCTTGAACTGGGCGTGCATGCCTTTCTGGATGGTCTTCAGCCGGTCGATGTCCTCCGGGTTTTCCGGGGAGAACGGATCCAGCATCGATTTGTTTTTGCCGGCGGTATAGAGCCGCCGCTCCACGCCCGCCTTCTCCATCAGGCCGGTGAAACCGAAACTGGCCGAAATCACGCCGATGGAGCCTACGATGGAGCCGGCGTCGGCATATAGCTCGTCGCCGGCCAGCGCGATCCAGTATCCGCCGGACGCGGCCAGATCCTCGCAGAAGACCAGCACCTGCTTGTCGTGCTTGTCCGCCAGCTCGCGGATGCGGCGATGAATCAGGTTGGACTGCACCGGCGCGCCGCCCGGCGAATTGATGACCAGCGCCACGGCTTTCGCCTTCTTCACCGTGAACGCCTTGTCCAGCGCATCCCCGACCCCGGCGAGATTCAGCGCGCGGTCGAAGCGTGAGGGCGTGGCGGAAATCGCCCCTTCCAGCCGCACCAGCGGCACGACGGGCGAAGATTTCAGGAACGGAAGGCGGAAACGGGACTTATCTGACATGGGCAAACACCTAAGCCCTTGGCACGGAACTGCAAGCGCCGGAATGACGGGCGATATAGGGGAGGCTGGAAATGATTGAATGGTTTGCGCCGTCAGACTGGACGGCGGCATGGCGGGTGGCGCTGGGCGCGCTGACCGGTTTTGCAGGGCTGATCCTGCTGGCGCGCATCGCCGGGCTTCGCAGTTTTTCGCAAATGTCGGCGTTCGACTTTGTCACCACCGTCGCCGTCGGCTCCATGCTCGGCACCATCATCCTGACGCCCAGCCTGCCCATCGCGCTGGGCCTGATCGGGCTGGCGGCGCTGTTTGCAATTCAGGAAATTTCGGCGATGGCGCGCAAACGCTGGCGCGGCGAGGTGGTGATGGACAACAAGCCGCTGCTGTTGATGGAGCGCGGTGAAATCCTGTTCGAGAACCTGAAGGCCGCCAAAGTTACCGAGCACGACCTCTACGCCAAGCTGCGGTCGGAAAACATCCACCGCCTGGAAGAGGTCCAGGCGGTGGTGTTCGAGACAACCGGCGACGTGTCGGTGCTGCACGGCAAGGATATGGAGATCGAACCGGCGCTGCTGGACAATGTCCGGCGAAGCGGCAGCGCGATCCCGACGTCCGGCTAGCCCGCCATGCGGGATCCGGCCTCGTCCAGTTCGTCGTTTTCGGATTTCTGGGCGGCGGCGCGGTCCCGCGCCTTACGCCTTTCCTCCAGAAGTTCGTATTTCTTCAGTTCCTCGAAGGCGGCGCGCAGGTCGGCGCGCATCGCCTCGGCCTGCTCGTCGACTTCGTTGAGAGAGCGCTTGATATTCTCGCGGCGCTCGATCACCGCCTTGGCGTAGGCGCCATAGGCCGCGCCCGATTGCGGGTCGGCGGCGGCGGCTTCCTGCTCGCGCTGGACGTCCTGTTCCAGCTCGTCCGCCTTGCGGCCGAGCGAACCGCGCGCGCGGTCCAGTTCGGCCATCTGCTTTTGCAGACCCTCAACCTTGAACCGCGCCAGACGGATCAGGGATTCATGAGATCTATTCATTGTTATCCTCTTGGTTCATACCCCTGCCACTCAAAATTCCCTGCAGGCGCGCGAAGCTTTCCTCCATCGAGGTCGCCTCGTTCTTGTCCTGCGCCAGGAACGCTTCCAGCTCCGGATTGAGCGCGATGGCCTGATCCAGTTCCGGGTCGGATCCGCGCTGATAAGCGCCGATCCGGATAAGTTCTTCCATGTCCGCGTATGAAGAGAGCATGCGGCGGGCCTGCCGCGTGATCTGCTGCTCCTCCGGAGTCTGACAGTCCGGCATGGCGCGCGAGACCGTCTTCAAGACATCGATCGCCGGGAAACGGCCGCGTTCGGCGATGTCCCGGCTCATGACCACGTGGCCGTCCAGCACGCCGCGCACGGCGTCGGCCACCGGCTCGTTCATGTCGTCGCCCTCGACCAGGACGGAGAACAGGCCGGTGATCGTGCCGGTCTTGCCGCCATTGTCGTATCCGGGGCCCGCGCGCTCCAGCAGGCGCGGAAGCTCGGCGAAGACGGACGGCGTGTAGCCGCGGGTCGTGGGCGGCTCGCCCGCGGCGAGGCCGATTTCGCGCTGCGCCATGGCGAAACGGGTCACGGAATCCATCAGGCAGAGCACGTCCTGCCCCTGATCCCGGAAATATTCGGCGACCGCCAGCGTGGTCCAGGCCGCCTGGCGGCGGGCCAGCGCGCTTTCATCGGAGGTCGCCAGCACGACGACGGAGCGGGCCAGCCCCTCCTCGCCCAGCACGTCCTCGACAAACTCGCGCGCTTCGCGGCCGCGTTCGCCGATCAGGCCAATCACGGCCACCTGGCTTTCGGCGCGGCGCGCCAGCATGGACATCAGAACCGATTTGCCGACGCCCGAACCGGCGAAAATGCCAAGGCGCTGGCCACGGCGGACCTGCGCGAACGTATCCAGCGCGCGAACTCCGGTGGTCATGCGTTCGCCCAGCCGCGCGCGCTCGCAAGCGCGCGGCGGCGTGGCGCGCAGACGCACCGGCAGGTCGCCTTCGTCCAGCGAGCCCTTGCCGTCGGCGGGACGGCCGAACGCATCCACCACCCGCCCCAGCCATGCGGCGTTGGGGCGGACAGAGGGGGACGCCTCGGCCAGGCGCACATCGGCGCCGGCGCGCGCGCCTTCCAGTGAACCGTAAGCCATCAGCAGCGCCTTGCCGTCGCGCACGCCGACAACTTCGCATTCCAGATCGCCCTCGCGCGCGCCGGTGAGCGCACGCGCGCCCAATGGAAAGGCGCCGGACGGGCCGGACGCCTCGATCACCAGCCCGCCGACAGAGCGGGCGCGGCCGCGCCAGTGGCGGGGCTCCAGGGCTTCGATATCTGCAATTGCGCTGCGCATTGGGTTTAAAGGGCCTGTCCGGGCTGCAATTTCTTCGTTGCCCGGCAAGATATGCCCGGGTGCGTTTCCCCGGCGTTAACGCTACAAATTGAATTTGCTGATTAACCCGTCATTAAACGGGAATAGCCGCCCGGAACCGGGTTGATCCCCGCCATGAGAATCGGGAACGCGCGCGTTACTGAGTCGCCCCTGACAGGAGGTTGTGCGAATCGCCGTAATTTCGCCCCGGCGGTTAACCTTCTTTAAGGATTTGTCCTTAGCGTCGGGAAAGCGTTAACCATCGGTAAGTCCGGCGCCACCACGATTCGCGCCAAAAACATTCGGGGGATCATCAATGCGGGTCTTGTTAATCGAGGACGACAGCTCCACGGCTCAGTCCATCGAGCTCATGCTCAAATCCGAAGGATTCAACATCTACACAACCGATCTCGGCGAAGAGGGCGTCGATCTCGGCAAGCTGTATGATTACGACATCATCCTTCTGGACCTGAACCTGCCGGACATGCCCGGCTATGACGTCCTGAAGACGCTGCGGGTCGCCAAGATCGGCACCCCGGTCATGGTCCTGTCCGGCACGGCCGACGTGGACGCGAAGGTTCGCGGTCTGGGCTACGGCGCCGACGACTACATGACCAAGCCGTTCCACAAGGACGAGCTGGTCGCCCGCATCAACGCCATTGTCCGCCGCTCCAAGGGTCACTCCCAGTCGGTCATCAAGACCGGCGACATCACGGTGAACCTGGACGCCAAGACCACCGAGGTCAGCGGCCAGCGCGTGCACCTGACCGGCAAGGAATACCAGATGCTGGAGCTGCTCTCCCTGCGCAAAGGGACGACGCTCACCAAGGAGATGTTCCTGAACCATCTCTATGGCGGCATGGACGAGCCGGAGCTGAAGATCATCGACGTCTTCATCTGCAAGCTCCGCAAGAAGCTCGCGGCCGCGACCAACGGCAACCACTATATCGAAACCGTCTGGGGCCGCGGCTATGTGCTGCGCGATCCGGAAGAAGGCACGGTCACGGAAAGCGAATCCGCGGCCGCCTGATACGCCGTTTCACCAGACTTACCCCGAACGCCAGGAAAGGGCGGCCCGCACGGGCCGCCCTTTTCTTTTGCGCGTCCGAAAACCCGGAAATCGGACGGTCCGCCAAAGTCCCGTCACTTTTTAGGCGGATCCTGAATCCTGATCGTCCCTGTGACGGTTGATAGCGGCTGACAGGTTCCAGCCGGGCGATCCCGGCATGGCGGTTGTCGCAGGCGTATGAAGCCTGTTACCCATGCCCCATGGAAACTGGAACACTGATTACGCTCGCTCTGTATTTTCTTGGAATGCTGGGCATCGGGCTGTACGCGTGGAGGAAATCGACCTCCGACGTGTCCGGCTACATGCTTGGCGGCCGTAACCTTTCCCCGGCCGTTGCCTCGCTGTCCGCTGGCGCCTCAGACATGAGCGGCTGGCTCATGATGGGCCTGCCGGGCGCGATGTTCGTCTCCGGCCTGCCGGCCGCATGGATCGGCGTGGGGCTGTTTGTCGGCGCCTATGCGAACTATCTCATCGTTGCGCCGCGCCTTCGCGTCTATACCGAAGAGGCCAACGACGCGATCACCATCCCGGACTATTTCGGCGAACGCTTCGCCGACCGCGGCCATTTGCTGCGCGTCCTGTCGTCCGTGGTGATCGTGATCTTCTTCACGCTCTACACCTCCTCCGGCATGGTGGCCGGAGGCAAGCTGTTCGACAGCGCGTTCGGCCTGGATTACCGCTGGGGCCTGTGGATCACCGCCTCGGTCGTGATGGCCTATACGCTGTTCGGCGGCTTTCTGGCCGTCAGCCTGACCGACTTCGTGCAAGGCTGCATCGTCTTCGTGGCGCTGGTCGTTGTGCCCATCGTGGCGCTGACCGATGTCGGCGGCCCGTCCGGCGCGGCCCAGACGCTCAACAGCATCGACCCGACCCTGCTGAACCTGTTCTCAGGCGTGACGCTGCTGGGCCTGATATCCTCACTGGCGTGGGGACTGGGCTATTTCGGACAGCCGCACATCATCGTGCGTTTCATGGCCGTGCGTTCCGTGAAGGACGTGCCTGCCATGCGGCGCATCGGCATGACCTGGATGGGCGTCTCCATGATCGGCACGCTGACCACCGGCATTGTCGGCCTGGTCTACGCGACCCAGAACAATGTGCCCGTGGACGATCCCGAGACCATCCTGATCATCCTGTCGGAAGTGCTGTTCCATCCGCTGGTGCTGGGCTTCCTGCTGGCCGCCATACTGGCCGCGATCATGAGTACGGTGTCGTCGCAATTGCTGGTCTCCTCCAGCTCTCTGACCGAGGACTTCTACCGCATCTTCCTGCGCAAGAACGCCAGCGAGAAAGAGCTGGTGACGGTCGGCCGCATTTCCGTTCTGGCCGTGGCGCTGGCCGCCATCGCCCTGGCCTATGACCCGGAAAGCAATGTGCTGAACCTGGTGTCCAACGCCTGGGCCGGCTTCGGCGCGGCCTTCGGTCCGGTGGTTATCCTCAGCCTGACCTGGCGGCGGATGACGCGGAACGGCGCGCTGGCCGGCATGGTTGTCGGCGCGGTGACCGTCCTGTTCTGGATCTACGCCCCGGTTCTGGCCGATGGCGCGGCCTTGTCCAGCGTGTTGTACGAAATCGTCCCCGGTTTCATTCTCAGCTTCGCTGCGATCATCGCCGTCAGCCTGATCGACACGCCCCCCTCCCCGGACATGGTGGAAACCTATGACCGGGTGAAGGACGAGTTGAAGAGGAACGGCCCGAAATCGGTCATCTGATCCGTCCCGGCTCCGGCCGATGACGCACATATAGCCAAAAAGGAAAACGCCCTCCCCGGTCTCCCGGAGAGGGCGTTTTTTATGCGCGGCGGCGTCAGCCTGATCAGTTAGACGCCGTCCGGATTTCGGCGGCGCTTTGCGTCTGCCGGTCGATGACCTCGCGGGCCTCGGTCAGCGCGGCCTCGGTCGTCATCTCGCCTTCCTCGACCTTTCCGGCCAGTTCCAGAACCGGCATGTAGAGGCGTTCGCCCTCGGCATTGTCGTCGATGGCGAGCGCGCCGGTTTCAATCAGCGCGTTCCATTTATCCCGGACGCCGGCCCAATAGTCGGCCGTCTTGGACCAGTAGACCTCGCCCGCATCCGGCGCGAACCCGTCCGTGCGGTAGTAGGAGTTGATGCCCACTTCGCGCACCAGTTCTTCCGGGCCGTTTTCGGTCAGCACCAGCTTGTGGTTGTCCTGCTCGTGCCACCAGCCCCACGGCGCGACCGTGTGCCGGTTCACCGCGGCCAGAACGTCATAATCGTCGCGCGTGGTGGCGTCGCGGCGCGGCAACGGGCGCCAGGACACTGGCGGCTCCCAGGTGGAAATCTCGCCCTCATGCTCCCACGGGGCGACAGCGGCGTAACGCGGACCGTCATCAACCTGGTAGACGGTCTGCGACCAGGTGCCCTGACGCTCGGCCCTGTTCAGCGTCTTCGCCTCCCAGCGGTCATGCCCCTGATAGGCCAGGATCGATTCCGGCTCATACGCCCAGTCCTGACGCCAGTGCTTCACGACGATGTCCTTGCCGCCATGATTCATCACAAGGATATGCTGCAGGCTGATGAAGCCCGGCTCATCCTCGATCACCCGGACGATCTCGGTCGTCGGCGTGACCTTTTGCGGCTTCAGCTCATAACCATCCTGCAGCGGCACGGTTTCGGTGAAGTCGAACGTCACGTCGAAATCGCCGGCCATCTCCAGAATGGCCTGACGGTCGCGCTCGTAATCGGCCTTCTCCGCGCCCGCGTAAGGCTGGACGGAAGACGCGGCCTCTCCGGTCTGCATCTGCATGGCGGGCTGTGCGGCGCATGCCGAAACCGCCAGCGCAAGGCCGGCGGCGGACGCCCAGATCTTTTTCATTAAATTCCCCTATTGCGCTCTTGCGACTCATTCTCAATGTCGGTACAGCCTCTTTGTATCGCAACTGAGAATTACTCGCAATAAGGAAAGCCGCCATGCTGATCCGTTCATCCCTCCTCGCCGGCGCCTGTTTCGCCGCCCTTACAGCCGGGGCCCATGCCGACGACGATCTGCCGGAGGCCGATGAAGACATGGACGTCGTCACGGTTTACGGCACGTCCAATCCCCTGCCCGTTTTCGACTATCCGGGCATGGTCAGCGTGGTGACGCGCGAAGATATCCAGAAGCTGGGCGCCAGCTCGATCTCCGACCTGCTGGAAGACACGCCCGGTATGCAGTGGTTCGGCGGTCCGCGCCGCACCGGCGAAGGCCCCGCCATCCGGGGCCTGAGCGGGGGCAATGTCCTGATCCTTCTGGACGGCGCGCGCCAGACCTTCCGTTCCGGCCATGACGGCCGGTTCTTCCTGGACCCGGCGCTGGTGAAAACCGCCGAGGTGGTTCGCGGCCCAGCGTCCTCACTTTACGGCTCCGGCGCGGTCGGCGGGGTTCTGGCGTTCGAGACGCTGGACGCCGAAGACCTGCTGGAAGACGGCGAGACCTATGGCTTCCGCGCGCGCACCGGCTATCGCGACGTGAACGAGGAATGGCTGGCCGGCGCCACGGTGTTTGGCCAGACCGGCCCGGTCGATGTTCTAGCGAGCCTGGCCTATCGCGACTCTGGCGATATTTCGCTGGGCAGCGGCGACACCCTGCCTTCCGACGACGATATCTGGACGGGCCTTCTGAAGGGCAATGTCGATGTGACCGAGGCGCTGAACCTGGAGCTGTCCTGGCAGAGCTTCAAGAATGACGCCTTCGAACCCAATAACGGACAGGGCCTGAATGAAGTCGACCCGACGGACGTGCAGTTCGCCAATGTGGAGAAGGAGATCACCTCCGACACGCTGCGCGGGCGACTGAGCTTTGATCCCGCCACGCCGCTGATCAACGCCAGCGCCACGCTGTACCGCAGCGAAAGCGGCGTCGACGAATACGACCCCCAGACCGGACGCACGACCGAACGCGACGTGGAGACCACCGGCTTCCGCGCCAGCAACGCCGCCACGTTTGAATTCGGCGCCAACGAGATCCGCGTGACCACCGGCGTCGACTGGTTCGAGGACAAGCAGACCGGCCGTGACAGCGACAGCACCAACGGCGTGCGCGCCGGGGTGCCGGATGGAAAGTCCGAATTCCTGGGCCTGTTCGCACAGGCGGAAGCCGCCTTCGACCGGCCGCTGGGCATACCGGGCGAGTTGCTGGTCGTGCCCGGGATCCGGTTCGATAATTACAAGAGCTCGTCCAGCGTCGACCCGGAAGAGAACGACGACGAAGCGGTCTCGCCCCGTATTGCGGCCAGCTACGGGCCGGTGGAATGGCTGCGCGTGTTTGGCGGATATTCCGAAGGGTTCCGCGCGCCCTCGATCGACGAGCTGTATCTGGACGGAGTGCATTTCCAGCTGCCGCATCCGATTCTCGGCGCGCCCGTTTTCATCAGCAACCAGTTCATTCCCAACCCGGACCTGGTCCCGGAGAAGACCGAGACCGTGGAATTCGGCGCGGGTCTTGATTTCCGCGATGTCGCCGCGCCCGGCGACCGGTTCCAGGCCAAGGTCTCGCGTTTCGAGACGGACGCCACGGATCTGATCAATCTGGCCGTGGACTTTGCTTTCCCGCCGACCTGTTTCGCGCCGCCCTTCCAGCCGTGCAACGCCGGCGTCACCATCAGCGACAATGTCGATGCGGCGGAGCTGTGGGGCTGGGAAGCCGAGGCCCGCTATGACACGGACCGCATCTCGCTCAGCGCCGCCTTCTCCACCGTGGATGGCGAGAATTCGGCCACCGGCAACAAGCTGGGCGTGCTGACGCCGGCCACCCTGACCCTGGACGGATCCTATCTGTTCGAGGCGCTGGCCCTGCGGCTGGGCGCGCGGGTTCAGGCCGCAGACGAGTTCGACAAGGTCAATGACC
>NZ_JACESD010000016.1:0-51344 GCF_013911995.1 Euryhalocaulis sp. | reverse complement strand
GATCATGGACCGAACCTCCAGATGAACGACACTCAGATTGAACGCCCAAACGGGCGCGATGACCAGACGCCATCATCGAACCGTTCGCGGACGGCGGCAATAAGGCGCGGACTGATTGCGCTGGGCGCAGCGTTCGCCGCCATCGCGGCGTTCGCCATTGTCGCGCTGGCTGTTCTGTGGACGCTGCCCCCGCCTGGCGACGGCCGGCCGGCCTCCGAAGCCGCCTATGACATCGCCGCCAATAATGGCGCGATCGTCGCCACGCGCGGCGTCTCGCGCGGCGATTATATCGATCTGGAAGCTTTTCCCGAGCATCTCCTCGACGCCGTTCTGGCCATGGAGGACCGCCGGTTCTACGCCCATGGCGGCATCGATACGCGCGGCATCACGCGCGCGCTTTGGGTGAATGTGCAGGAAGGCGGGGTCGAACAGGGCGGCTCCACCATCACCCAGCAACTGGCCAAGATTTCCTATCTCTCCGCTGACCGCACTTTCGCCCGCAAGTCGCAGGAAGCGGTCATCACGCTGTGGCTGGAAGCCCGGCTGTCCAAGGACGAGATCCTGGAGCGCTATCTGAACAACGTCTATCTGGGCGGCGGCGCTTATGGCGTGCAGGCCGCGTCCAAACGCTATTTCGGCAAGAACGCGGCCGACCTGACGCTGTCCGAATCCGCCATGCTGGCCGGGCTGATCCAGTCGCCGTCCCGCAATTCGCCCCTGCATTCCTATGACGCCGCCGTGCAGCGCGCGGACGTTGCGCTGGGCGCCATGGTCGATGCCGGCGCGATCAGCGCCGAGGAGGCGGAAGCCGCCCGCGGAGAGCCTGCGCATCTGGCCCGCCCGCCGGCCGAAGCGCCGGTCTATGGCTACGCCGCCGACTATGCCGCGTCCGAGGCGCGGGTGCTGATCGGCGGCACGGGCGGTGATTTCCGCGTCGAGACCACGCTGGACCCCCGCCTGCAAATCCTGGCCGACCAGACCATCGACGAGGCGCTGGAAAACGCCGGCGAGGGCGGCCCCGATCAGGCCGCGCTGGTGGCGATGAGCTATGACGGCGCGATACTGGCCATGACCGGCGGGCGCGACTACACCGCCAGCGCCTTCAACCGCGCCGCGCAGGCCGAACGCCAGCCCGGCTCCACCTTCAAGCTGTTTGTCTATCTGACGGCCCTGCAACAGGGCTTTACGCCGGAATCGGCCATCGACGACGCCCCGATCAATATCGAAGGCTATGAGCCGCAAAACTATGGCGGCGACTTCCATGGCCGGGTGACGATCCGTCAGGCCTTCGCCAATTCCTACAACGCCGCCGCCGTGCGCGTGCAGGAGGCGGTGGGACGGGAGAATGTCATTCGCGTCGCCCGCCGTCTGGGCCTGCAGGGCCCGCTGGAGCCCGAACCCTCCCTGGCGCTGGGCGCGCGCGAGGCGACCCTGCTGGAGCTGACCTCGGCCTATGCCGCGGTCGCCGCGGACCGGGAGCGCGTCTCGCCGCACATGATCACCGTGATCGCCGCCAATCAGGAACAGCGCTTCTCCGGCGCCGCCAGCCTGGCGGCCGCGCCCGGCGGCGCGGTGTTCTCGCCCCCCGTGGGCGATGCCGATCAGGCGGCGTGGCCGCGCAATCAGGCGCTGACTCTGCTCGGTTCCGTCGTCGCCAGCGGCACGGGGCGCGCCGCGCAGATTCCCGGCGCGCGCGTCTATGGGAAAACCGGCACCACTTCGGATTATCGCGATGCGTGGTTCATCGGGTTTGCCGACGGCATGGTGGTCGGCGTCTGGATGGGCAATGACGACAATTCGCCGATGGAGGCGAAGGTGACCGGCGGCGGCCTGCCGGCCCGCACCTGGAAAGCCTTCATGACCAGGGCCCGCTCCGGCGCCGTGCCGGTGGTGCGCGAACGCGGCTCCTCACAGCCGCTGGCCGGCGCGGCGGAGGTGCTGGACACCGGGACGCTGCGCGTCGAGGGCCAGATCGTGCGGCTGGAAGGCGTGGACGGTCTGGGCGATCCCTATGCCGCCAATATGGGCGCCTATATCGACAATCGCGGCAATGGCGAGGTTGTCTGCCGCCCCGCGCGGCTGGAAGCCTGGCGGTGCGAGGCGGGCGGCGTGGACCTTTCCGAAGCGGTGATCTTCAATGGCGGCGGCAAGGCGGCGGACGACGCGCCGGGCCTCTTGAAGGACGCCGAACGCAAGGCCAGGCGCGCCGGACGCGGCGTCTGGGGCGAGTAAAGCGCAGCGCCGCGGCTTTACGCCCGGGCGAATAGGCTATATATCGCCCGCCTTCCTATTGAACGGGGCCGCAAGGGCTCCACAACCTTGGCTGAAAGAGCGCGTGCGATGAAAAAGGATATTCATCCCGATTACCACATGATCACCGTCGAGATGACGGACGGATCGACCTATCAGACGCGCTCGACCTACGGCAAAGAGGGCGATGTCCTGAAGCTGGACATCGACACCAAGACGCACCCGGCCTGGACCGGCGGCGACCAGAAGCTGATGGACCGCGGCGGCCGCGTTTCCCGCTTCAAGGACAAGTTCAAGGGCTTCGGCGTTTAAGCAACGCCATTTGCTTTGGTCAGGGCCGGCGCGCTTCAAACGCCTCGCGCAGCCGGTCGACCTGTTTTCCAACCGGATTGGCTGATTTCAGGGTCTTGTAGAGGCCCTGGTCGATGCGCTGTGAGCGCTCATAGATCTTGCGCGACCGCGCCAGAAGGTCTTTCAGCCGCGCCGGAATTTCATGATCCTCCGCGCTGGCCCGCCCTTTCGCCTCTTCCGCCAGGCGGAATTTCTCCTGCGCGGCGGTTTCCGGCGTCATTTCCCCTTCCCGCACGGACCGCTGCACCAGCAGCCATGAGGCCACCTGCATGAGGCGCGTGGTCAGGCGCATGCTCTCGCTGGCATAGGCCACCGCCCCGGCGCGGGACAGCTGGCGCGATTCCTCGCGGCCCGGCCCGTCCAGATAGGCGGCGGTCTCCTCGACCAGGTTCATGCCTTCCTCGAAGGCGCGGGAGAACATTTCAGAGGAAGCAAAATCCCGCACGCGGCGCGCGCGTGCATTCGTGGAATCGTCAAGCGGGTCAATCGCCGGTTCGGTCATATTTACAAGATTGCGCGCAGCCCTCATCAGGCCGCGCTCCCCCATTCATGCGGAGCGTTACAGATTTCCGCCCCGAAGGCGGCGAACTTGTAACGTCCCTAGCAACGCCCGGGCCATACCCCTATCGGGCGAAAATCGAATCCGCCGCGTCGCGTCCCGCGCGCTTGGACTTCAGCTCCGCGCTGACGCGATCCTTTTCCTGGTCCAGCGCGCCCAGCCGCTCTTCCAGTTCCTCGCAGGAGAGTCGGGAAAGGTCTTCCCCCAGCACCGCGCCAGCCGGTTTCGCAGGCTCCAGATCGTCGAACATGGCCTCTCCTCCTCAAGCTTCACCCGCGCGCCTTTCCGGCGCGTCGCGAAACCGTCATTGTAGCGGATCAGGCAGGTTTTTCGGAGTCTTGATTATGGAATCGATGCGCGCGGTCACAGCGCCGGAGCCGGGAGGGCCGGAGGCGCTGGTTCTCGAATCCCGCGAAATCCCCCGCCCCGGACCGGGACAGGTCCTGATCCGCGTCGCCGCCGCCGGGGTGAACCGCCCCGACGTGATACAGCGCATGGGCTTCTATCCGCCCCCGCCCGGCGCCACCGATATTCTGGGCCTGGAGGTCTCGGGCCGTATCGCATCGATCGGCGAAGGCGTGGAGGGCTTCTCCGAGGACGACGCCGTGATCGCCCTGCTGGGCGGCGGGGGCTACGCTGAATACGCCCTCGCGGACGCCGGCAGCGTCCTGCCCGTACCCGATGGCCTGACCCTGCAGGAGGCCGCGGGGCTTCCCGAAACCTGTTTCACCGTCTGGACCAATGTGTTCGAGCGCGGCGCCCTGAAGGAGGGCGAAACCCTGCTGGTGCATGGCGGGGCGAGCGGGATCGGCACGACGGCCATCCAGATGGCCGCGGCGCGCGGGGCGCGCGTGTTCGCCACCGCCGGCACGCCGGACAAGGCGGCGCTGTGCGAGACCCTGGGGGCCGAGCGCGGCGTCAATTACCGCGAAGAAGACTTCGCGGAGATCGTCAAGGAGGCCGGCGGCGCGGACGTGGTGCTGGACATGGTCGGCGGCGACTATGTTCAGAAAAATCTCGACCTTCTGAACATGGACGGCCGCTGCGTGCAGATCGCCTATCTGAACGGCTCGCAAGTGCAGCTCGACCTGATGCGTCTGATGCTCAAGCGGCTGACCCTCACCGGCTCCACCCTGCGCGCCCGCCCGGCGGAGGAAAAGGCGCGCATCGCGGGGCAGGTGCGCGACCATGTCTGGCCGATGATTGCGGCGGGCAAGCTTAAACCGGTAATCGACAGCGTCTTTCCGCTGGAAGAGGCTGAAAAGGCCCATGAACGCATCGACAGCGCCGATCACGCCGGAAAGATCCTGCTGACAGTGTGAAGGTGTTTTCAAACGCGCGGCGCTCGCCTATATGGTGCCTGTTAAGACGCACCGTCCGCGTTGCAGCTGAGCCGTTTTCAACGCGCTCGCTCCACGGCCGGGGCGGCGGACGACCGTTTTGAGTTCCAAAGCCCGGCGCCGCAGCGCCGGGTTTTTGTTTTTACGCCTTGCTTTAAGGAGCCCTTCGATGACCGAAATCCTGATGCCGAAAGCCACCGCTGTCTGGCTGATCGACAATACCTCGCTCAGCTTCAAGCAGATTGCCGATTTCTGCGGCCTGCACCCGCTTGAGGTGAAGGGCATCGCCGATGGCGACGTCGCCGCCGGCGTGCGCGGGGCGGACCCGATTTCCAACGGTCAGCTGACGCGGGACGAAATCGGCCGCGCCGAGAATGACGGGAATTACGCGCTGACCGCGGTCGAGCACGAACACGCCGACAAGCTCAGCCACAACAAGAAGAAAGCGCCGCGCTATACGCCGCTCTCGCGCCGTCAGGACCGCCCGGACGCCATTGCCTGGATGGTCCGCAATCATCCGGAGATCCCCGATTCCCAGATCGCCAAGCTGATCGGCACGACCAAGACCACGATCAACGCCGTGCGCGACCGCACCCACTGGAACACCCAGAACATCAAGCCGGTCGACCCGGTGGCGCTGGGCCTGTGCGCGCAGTCCGAACTGGACGCCATCGTCCAGAAAGCGGCCGAGAAGAAGCGCCGCGAGGACGCCGCCAAGGGCATCAAGCCGGAAGACGAAGGCGATACGCTGAAGCCCGCGACCGAGACCGGCGGCGCCATGCGCGACCCCGAGCCGGTCCGCAAGGCCCCCGAAACGGTCGAGGAACTGTTCGGCGAGTCCCCCAAGAAGGACTGACGGCTTCGCCGCAAACTTGCAGAGGAGCCGCGCTAGAAGCGGAAATACCGCCCCACGCGCGCGCAATAGGCGTCATATTCGGCCCCGAACGCGCGCTTGAGGTGCGGCTCCTCCACCCATGTGATGTAGACATGGATCAGCAGAGCGAACACGCCTGCAAAGACGAACGCCAGCGATGAGCCCGCCGCAATGGCGGCGCCCGCGAACATGACGCCATAACCGGCATATTGCGGATTGCGCGTCCTGCGATAGACGCCCCGCTCTATCAGTTCGTCCTCCCTCAGGCCGTAGACCCGGGCGCGCGAGGCATAGGCCCTGCGTCCCAGTACGATAATGAAAAGCCCTGTACCGGCCAGCGCCCCGCCCGCCGCCGCGCTCCACGCCGCGGGCGCATAGAGCGAGCCCCGGTCCAGCCACGCGATTGCGAAGGTCGTCAAAGCGTGGCCGTGCATGGCGATCCCGCTCCAGACGGCCGTCGCCCACGAGGCCCGGCCCAGACGCCGGAAATCCCGCTTTATCAGCAACGCCAGAGGCGCGGTGAGGAAGGCGTTCGCCGCCATCGCGGCGGCCACGACAGTTTTCGGGTCTGTTTCGGGAAGCATGCCGGGTGTCTCCTTGCGAATTTTGAAACTTCGCAAAGACGTCTAATGTCTACAGCCACTGTAGAGGCAAGGAGCATTCCGGGATGGCCCGCACGCGAACAATCGGGCGCGCGTCGAAAGACGCCGGCGTAAAGATCACGACGATCCGTTATTACGAATCCATCGGCCTGATGCCCACGCCAGACCGGACGGTCAGCGGTCAGCGCGTCTATGACGATGCGGCGGTCCGGCGCCTGGCGTTCATCCGCCACACCCGTGAACTGGGCTTTCCCGTCCCCGCGATCCGAGAATTGATCGAGTTGCAGACTCAGCCGGGAAACGACTGCGAGGCGGTCGACGAAATCGCCCGCCGCCAGCTTGCTGACGTGCGTGAACGGATGCGCCAACTTCGCGCGCTGGAGAAGGAATTGAAGCGCATGGCGGCGGTTTGCGCGGGCGGAGAAATCGCCGCCTGCGCCGTCATGGAATCACTTTCGGACCATGAAAACTGCCGCGTCCGGAACCACGGGGACTTACGCTATTCCTCTTCACCCGGCGCGGGGACCGTATAGTTCAGCGCAAGCCGCCCGCCATCGGGATAGATGGTCTGGCCTGTGATGTAGGACGAATCCGGGGAGGCGAGGAACGCCGCCACGCCGGCAATCTCGTCCGCGTCCGCCATGCGCGACATCGGCGTGCGGGACAGCAGCTTCTTCATCACCGCCTTGTCCTCGTTCACCGCGGCCAGCATGTCGGTCTGCACGCTGCCCGGCCCGATGCCGTTGACCCGGATATTGTAGGGTGCCAGCGCCAGCGCCATGGCCTTGGTCAATTGCCCCATGCCGCCCTTGGAAACGCAATAGGCCAGCTGGTTGGGAATCGCGACCGTCTGGTTGATCGAGGACATGTTGATGATGGCGTGGCGGCGGCGAAGATCGCGCACACGCTCGTCGGAATCCTCGACCTGTTTCACCATCTGCCGGGCGACGGCCTGGGCCACCAGGAACGCGCCTTTCAGATTGACGCCCATCACCTTGTCGAAGGCGTCCTCTTCCAGATCCAGTATCGTGCCGGTCGAGATCATGCCGGCATTGTTCACCAGCACGTCAATCCGCCCGAAGGCCGACAGCGTCTCGGCGATGAGGTTGTGAACCTCCAGCCGTGACGAGACGTCGCAATGCACATAAAGGGCGGTCTTCTCGTCGCCCAGTTCCTTGGCCGCCTCGCGGCCCGCCTTGTCGTCACGGTCCGCCAGCACGACCTTTGCGCCATCGGCGGCGAAGCGCCGCGCGCACGCCAGTCCGATGCCGCGCGCCGCGCCTGTGACGATTGCCACGCGTTCTTCAGCCATCAGGGCTCCCTGTGATCCGCCGCTGCCTGTCGGCGGACCCTATTTTCTTTCCGGAATTAAAAAAGCTCCCAGGCTGATGTCAGCGGGAGCTTGTTTCAGTGGCCGCCGTGTCTGAGGGCGCGCATCTGATCCTTTAGGGCGAGTTTCTGTTTCTTGAGTTCAGCTACCATAAGGTCGTCGCAGGTTGGTCGTTTGAGTTCCGCCTGAAGCTTCATGTCGACGGAACGGTGTTTCTGATCAAGGTCCTGCATACGGACTTCACTCGCCATATCCCAATCTCCTCTCGGTGGAATGATTGACAATGACTCCATAAGAACACAGTCGGGGGCGGTCGTCACATCACAATCACGCCCATATGGCGGGCTTGATATTTTCCCCCTCAGCGGGAATGACGTATAATCACTGATCAGCGGAACTCACGGGAGGCGCGCGGCCGTGCTGGGCGAAAACGAGGAAATTCTTCAGGCTCTCGACGAATTGCGGCGCGAGCACCGCTCACTGGATGACGAGGTTGTGGCCATGCAGGGTTCGGCCAATTCCGATCCGCTCAAGATTGCCCGCCTCAAGAAGCGCAAGCTGGCCCTGAAAGACCGGATCGGTTTTCTGGAAGACCAGCTGACGCCGGACATCATCGCCTAGACAGGCGGAAGAGCGCGATTTCAGGCCGCCGGTTCGGCGCGCTTGCTTTCAGCCTTGTTGGCGTACATCGCCGCGTCCGCACGGGCCAGGATTTCCGGGGCCGATTCGCCCTTGCGCCAGGCGCAGACCCCGGCCGCGGCCCCCACTTCACAGTGATTGCCCTCGAACACGATGGGCTGGCCCGCGATAGCGTGCGCCAGACGCTCCGCCTTGGCGGCGGCGTCGTCATAGGCGGAGCGGTGCAGGATCACCCCGAATTCATCCCCGCCCAGCCGGCCGACGACATCGGTGTCGCGGACGCTGTGGCGCAGGATATCGGCGACATTCATCAGAACCGCGTCGCCCGCGGCGTGGCTGAAGCGGTCATTGATCTGCTTGAACCCGTTCAGATCGATAAAGACCACGGACAGCGGCGTGCGGTGGCGGTCGGCCAGCGCGATTTCCCGCTCCAGCTCGCGCTCGAAAGCGCGGCGGTTGAAGATCGGCAGGAAAGCGTCGGTGTCGGCCAGGTCCTCCAGCTCTTGTATCCGGCCGCGCAGCCGTTCCGATTCGGCGTGCAGGCGGCGGATTTCTGAAAGCAGGCGGTTGAACCGGTCATCGGGTTTTGGATCATTGTCCGCGGCGATGGTCAGATTCGGACGCTGTGTCGAATCCGGCTCGAATTGCTCGGGGCTTTTCCGGGTAACGGGCGCGATTTTCATTGCGGCTTGTCCGGGCCTCTTGCAGCGGATCATGGTTAATCAAAATAGAAAATCGCGTTTCACGGTTAAGAAAGCGTCAATGACGGCCACGCTTGACGCGATAGACTTCGCGCCTATTCTCCCGCGCTTCTTTCAACTGGGGCAGCGACATGAGCAAAGCGCCGCGGGTCGCCATAATCATGGGATCGACCTCGGACTGGCCGACCCTTTCCGAAGCCGCCGGGATTCTGGACGAACTCGGCGTCAGCTATGATGCGCGCGTGGTTTCGGCCCACCGGACTCCTGACCGTCTGTATGATTTCGCCAAGGGCGCGAAGGCCGAGGGCTTCCAGTGCGTGATCGCCGGCGCCGGCGGGGCGGCGCATCTGCCCGGCATGGCCGCCGCCATGACGCCGCTGCCCGTTTTCGGCGTTCCCATTGAAAGCAAGGCGCTTTCGGGCCTGGATTCGCTCCTCTCCATCGTCCAGATGCCCGCCGGGATTCCGGTCGGCACGCTGGCCATCGGCAAGGCCGGGGCCAAGAACGCCGCGCTTCTGGCCGCCGCCGTGATCGCCCTGCAGGATGAAGCTGTCGCGGAGAAGCTGCAGGCGTGGCGCGACCGGCAACGTGATTCCGTGCCGGAGTCGCCCGAAGGCTGATGACGGCGCTCCCTCCCGGCTCCACGATCGGCATTCTGGGCGGCGGTCAGCTGGGCCGCATGCTGGCCATGGCCGCCGCGCCGCTGGGTTTTGACGTCCAAATCTTCGTTCCGCAGGACAATTCCCCCGCCGAACGCACCGCCGCTGGCGCTACGGTGGCCGGATATGACGATCTGGACGCGGTGGAGGCGTTCGCGCGCGGCTGCGACGTGGTCACTTACGAGTTTGAAAACGTCCCCGCCGACACCGCCCGCGCCGTGGAGCGCGCCGGCGTTCCGCTTCGGCCCGGCGCGAAGGCGCTGGAAGTGGCGCAGGATCGCCTGAAGGAAAAGACCTTCGTCAATGAGTCCGGCGCGGCGACCGTGGCCTTTGCCGCTGTTTCATCCCCCGATGACTTTGCGGGCGCGGCGGAATCGGTCGGTTTTCCCGCCATCCTGAAGACACGCCACGGCGGATATGACGGCAAGGGGCAGGCGAAAGTCGGCTCCGCGGCTGAACTGGAAAGCGCTTTCGATTCGCTGGGCCGCCGCCCCTGCATCCTGGAAGCGATGTGCGGCTTCGTGCGGGAGGTCTCCGTGATCGCCGCGCGGTCTCTGGACGGCGATTTCGTGCCCTATCCGCTGGCGGAAAATGAACACCGCGACGGCATTCTGTGGCGCAGCACCTCGCCGGCGGAGACCAAACCGGCCGTCAATGACGAGGCAAACCGCATCGCGCGCGCCATTCTGGAGGCGCTGGACTATGTCGGCGTGATCGGGGTGGAGCTTTTCGAGTGCGAAGACGGCGCATTGCTGGTCAATGAATTCGCTCCGCGCGTCCATAATTCCGGGCACTGGAGCATCGAAGGCTCGCAAACCAGCCAGTTCGAGCAGCATATCCGCGCCGTCGCGGGCTGGCCGCTGGGCGATCCGGCGCCGCTGGGCCGCGCGCAAATGGTCAATCTGATCGGCGAGGACGCGGAAACCTGGCCGGATCTGGCGCGGGAATCAGGCGCGCACATCCATCTTTACGGCAAGAACGACATCCGCCCGGGCCGCAAAATGGGCCACGTGACGCGCGTTTCACCGCTGAAATCGTAAGGTTTTGGGCCTGTTTTTAAGGCCTAGTTGTAGCGTTTCACGCCGCCATAACGCAGTTTCGACAGCGTCTTCAGCGGGTCCGGCAGGGCTGATTTGAAGCGCCGGAAGTTCGCTTTCGCCTTCTCGAATTCCATCACATTGCCGATCCGGCGATCCAGAAACGCCCGCGTTTCGGCCATTTCGGGGTCCTGATCCTCCAGAAACACCGCGAAAGTGGATCCGATCACGCCCGAAAGCGTGGCGCGTTTGGAATACCAGTTGCCGTCCGTGGACTTGTCGCCCATCGCCCGCCAGATGCTGTCGGCCGCGCGCCACAGAATGCGCGGCGCGGTCCCGCCGGCGTCCGGCAGGGACAGCCGCGCCACCGCGCGCCGCGCCGCTTCCCGGTCGCCGCGCATCGGCTCCAGCCGCGCCATCACGGCGAAGGTGACGCGGTCGCGCACCTTCATGTCCGCCGTATCGGCCGCCGCATAGGCGTTTTCCATCGCCAGATCGCACTCCCTGCCCCAGAAATCGATCAGATCGACAGGGCCGCGCGGCAGGTAAAGCTCGTCCGCGCCATCGGGCAGGCCGGCGTCGCGCGCCGCCTCGATCAGGGTCTTGCGAGTCCAGCCGTCAAAGGCGGCGATGGGCAGCGCGGCCTCCAGAATGGCCCGGCGGGCGGCGTCCAGATGGGGAAACTCTTCAATCATCGCGAAAAGACACTATCTAATCTGGTGAGAAACAGCCATGCGGCGATGCGGCTTGTATCTGGACAGGCCCTTTTAGCTCCGCTATATCGCGCGCCTTCCACGGGTTTCGTGTTTGGCGCTGGTAGCGGCATCGACCGCCGCGTCAACAAACATGCGTTTAGGAGGGCGAGAGCCATCGTTCAGATCTATGTTCGCGACAACAATGTCGAGCAAGCGCTGAAGGCGCTGAAGAAGAAAATGCAGCGCGAGGGGACGTTCCGCGAAATGAAGCGGCGCGCCTTCTACGAAAAGCCTTCAGAAAAGCGCGCTCGCCAGAAGTCCGAAGCGGTTCGCCGCGCGCGCAAGCTTGCGCGTAAACGGGCTCAGCGCGAAGGTCTCACCACCAAGCGCCGCTAGGCGCGACGGCTCCGGCGCCCTGCCGGAGCGCGCGACAGCGACCTGAATAAAAAAGCGCCGCGCGGGGGCTGACCTCCGCGCGGCGCTTTGTGTTTCCGGAATGCCGGAAATTGCGGCTTCCCTAGCTTTTCATGCCCGGCACCAGCCGCCGCAGATTGCCAATCCCGGCCTGCCCCAGCGCGCCCATGCGGAAGACCGCGGAGGCCGCCAGCAGGATGGCCAGCATCGTCACCAGCATCAGCGCCGAGGTCGCCACGATCTCCCATAGCGGGGGATCGGTGGGCAGGCGCGCGATCATCAGGAAGGGCGTGAAGGGCGGGATCCAGCTGGCAATGGCCAGCAGCGAAGAATCCAGATTCTGCGCCGCGAACACCAGGAAGGCGAGCGGAATCATCAAAATGATGATCAGCGGGCTCATGAAGGTCTGCGCCTCCTGTATCGTCTCGCAGAGCGAGCCGATGGCCATGAACACCGCGCCATACATCAGATAGCCAACCACGAAATAGAAGGCGAAGGGCAGAAGGAGCCCCGGATCCAGCACCGCGCCGAAGATCGGCGCCAGCGGCTCATCCCCGCCGACCACGAATTGCACGACCGTGACAAAGCCCAGGCCGGCCATGATCCATGCGGCCAGCAGGGTGAAACTGACGCCCGCCACGCCCAGAAGCTTGCCGGCCAGAATCTCCGTCAACCGGGCAGAGGCGAGCAGGGAGTCGAGGATCTTGTTGCCCTTTTCCTCGATGGTGGAAGTCAGCAGCATGTTGGCGACCGAGAACAGGATCGACCACAGGACGAATCCGGCCCCGACGCCCAACAAATAAGGCAGGCGGTCCTCGAACGTGACCTCTTCCGCGCCTTCGGTTTTTTCCGGGCTGAGCGCGCGGGTTTCCGGGCGCCGGTCCTCGGCTTCGGCCACCACCGCTGGGTCCACCCCGGCGTCGCGCAGATAGGCGTCCGCCATGTCCGCGCCCAGCGCGCGGCGCGCCTCGTCCATCAGATCCTGATTGGACAGATTGGCGCTCCAGTAATCCAGCGAATATCCGGCCTGCGCATCGCCTTCCACGAACAGGGCCGCGTGGAGGTCGCGGGGGCCTTCGGGCGTGTCCAGCTGGCGCGCGCCCGTCAGATAGGGCCGCAAGCCCTCCACGGTCCGCTCAGGGGCCTCTACGCGCACATAGTTGCGGCGGGTCTGGTCCGCGGCGGCCTGCGCCGCTTCCGGCGCCAGACCGGCCTCCATGGCCGCATCCAGCGGCGCAGCGCCGTTTTCGCGCGCCGCGTCATAGGCGTCGCCCGCCGCATCGCCGCCCTGCGCGGAGACCATGGCCCCCAGAACGGCGTCCACCTCATCGGCGTATTCGGCGTCAAGATAATCCTCGATCGCCGTCCCGACCGCCGGATCATCGGCAATCACGACATAGGCGCGCTCAGGCGTTGAGCGTTCGAACAGCTGGGGCACGATGAAGCCGGCCGCCATGAACAGCGGCACGGTGGCCAGCGAAATCCAGAAACCCCAGGTGGCGACATAGGAGAGATATTCGCGGCGGGCGATCAGGAAGAGACGATTCATGAGGGGCGGTCCTCCCGCTCAACCAGTTCAACAAAGGCGTCATGGAGATGGGTGCGCATCGGTTCGAACATCCGCAGGGGCGCGCCCTTGTCCACGAAAGCGTGCAACACGGGCTGTGTGGAGGCGCCTTCAGGAAGATCGACGCGCCAGCGCACGCCTTCCGTCTCCGCCTCGCCCTCGCGCGCCGCGGAGGCGCCGGGGATGGCGGCGGTCAGCGCCGCCACATCCACGTCCGCGTCGGTTTCCACGAAGACCCGGCGCGGCGCAGCGTCCAGCGCGGCGGAGACCGCGCCCTCAAACACCGTGCGGCCTTTGGAGAGCAGCAGGATGCGGTCACAGAGCCGTTCGGCGTGCTCCATCACATGGGTGGAGAAGATCACCGTCGCGCCGCCGTCGGCCAGGCCGCGGACCAGCGATTCCAGCGTGCGCTGGTTCACCGGGTCGAGGCCGGAAAACGGCTCGTCCAGGATGACCAGCTCTGGATCGTGCGCGATGGCGGCCAGAATCTGGACCTTCTGGGCCATGCCCTTGGAAAAGGTTTTCAGCTTCTTCTGCGCCACGTCGCCAAGCCCGTACTGGTCCAGCAGGGCGCGCGCCTTCTTCAGCGCCTCCCCGCGGCCCATACCCTTCAGGCGGGCGAAGAAGACGATCACCGCCTCCGCCGTCATTTTCTTGTAGAGGCCGCGTTCTTCGGGAAGGAAACCGACCCGGCGCAGGTTTTTCTGGCTGGGCGGCGCGCCGAACAGCATGACGCGGCCCTGATCGGGGGTCATGATGCCAAGGGCCGTGCGCAGGGACGTGGTCTTGCCCGCCCCGTTGGGACCGAGAAAGCCGAAAATTTCGCCCTGGCGGACCGTGAAGCTCAGATCCCGCACGGCGGGCTTGCCGCTGAAGCTCTTGGAAACCGCCTCAAGCGAAAGCGGCGGGGCGTCCGGCCCGTTATTCATGAATTGTCCCCGTCGCGGCTGAACTGATTGTGCATCTGGCGTCACGATAGAGGCTCGATTCATACTCGTCAGCCCGTAACGAGCCGAGTTTCTGCTAATGGCCCCGACACGCGCCGGAATAAAAGAAATGCGAGGCCGCCTGGAGGCCCTGAAAGCGGAGCTGGAGGCCCTGTCCGCTGGCAGCGCGGAGGGCCGCAAACCCGTGGAGCTGGACCAGCAGACGCAAGGGGGGCTGTCGCGCATGGACGCCATGCGGGCGCAGGCGATGGATCAGGCGACCGAAGCCAAACGCCGCGCCGAAATCCGCAAAATCGATGCGGCGCTGGCGCGAATGGCGGCAGACGAATACGGATTTTGCACCGTTTGCGGCGAGGAAATTCCGCCAAAGCGGCTGGGCCTGGATCCGGCCACGGCGGGCTGCGTACAGTGCGCAACGGCCGCCTAGGTAAATTTATAACGCAAACAAGCGCTAGAATTTTAGGCTTTCTTTATCGAACCCGGTGTTAGTTATTTCGCACATTGCGATATAGTGAGCGCCGCCATGATTGGATTGATACAGCTCGTTCTTCTCGACCTGGTCGAGCAGGCCGGGGGAAAAGACAAACTGGCCGAGGTCCGCCGCCGGGGCGGCTTGCCGGATGATTTCGAATTCCGCATCGACACGGACTATCCCGATGAAGAGGCGAGAGCCCTTATCGGGCATGCCTGCGATGTTCTGGAATTGACACCGCAGCAGGCCTATGACGCCTATGCGGTTCATTTCCTGAAAGACGTGCAATCGCGCTTTCCGGTCTTCTTCGCCATGGCGCCGACGGCCCGCGACTTCCTGAAACGTCAGCCCACGATCCACAATTCCATGGGCTCCGGCGTTACGGGCGGCGACAGCCGTCTGGGCGACAAGTTTGGCGTGACGGAAACCGAAGACGGGTTGATCACGCATTATCGATCGGAAAACCGGCTGGCCCGCCTCTATATGGCGCTGGCGCGGGCGCTTCTGGATCATTACGGGGAAACCGCCGAGGTTGAGGCCCTGGACGATCCGGATTCCGCCGATTGCCGGGTCGCCATACGCTGGGCCGGCGCCGGCGAGGCTGCGGCATGACCGGCAAGCCGGGAAATGAAGGCGTGCCGAATCCGCTGCAATCGGTCGAGACGATCGCGGATCAGCTCTGCTCGACCGTCGACGGCGACTTCAATGTGCGCATTGCGGTGACGGACCCCAACCCGGCGGTCCAGAAGCTGGCCCTTATGGTCAATTTCCTGCTGGATAATGTCCGCCGGTCCATCGACGCCTATGAAACCCAGCAGCATGAATTGATGGCCGCCAAGGAACGGGCCGAGGACGCCGACCGCGCCAAGACCGGTTTCCTGTCCGTCGTCAGCCATGAATTCCGCACTCCGCTGAACGGCGTGCTGGGCGGGGTTCACCTGCTGCGGAATGTGGAGTCCCCGGAGGCAAAGGCCGCGGCGGACATCATCGACCAGAGCGGACGGCGGCTTCTGGACATGGTGGATGATCTGTTCCTCTACATACAGGTCGCCTCCCAGGGGCAGGCGGAAATCATCACCGCCCCGACCGATATCGGCCCTTTGGCGTCGGAGGCGGCGGCCTTTGCCGCCGACACCCTGACCACGCGCGAGGTCACGCTGGAAATCCAGTGTGAAGAAGGGCTGCTTCTGGACCTGGATAACCGTATTGCGGCGCGGGCCCTGGCCGGTCTGATCGAGAATGCGGCTCTGGCCTCGGACAAGGGTGAAACCATCCGATTGGCGGCCCGGAGCGGCGATGACGGCGCGGTCATGGAAATTATCGATTCCGGGTGTGGCATGGATGAGGAAATGGCCCGGCGCGCGGCAACCGCCTTTTCCACCGCTTCGCAGAGCTCCACACGCAGCCATGATGGCCTGGGCCTGGGCCTGCCCCTGGCGCGCGGCTTCGCGGAGCTGCATGGCGGGCGGCTGGAGATCGAGAGCCGTATTGGCGAGGGAACGGCGGTCCGCCTGCATTTCCCCCGCCCCGCAAACGCGGAAGCCGCCGTCGCCTGACCGGCCGGTTTGCCGCGCGGCCGCCGCGCCTTATTCTCGCACCCCATGACCATGAACGATTCCCTTGGCGACGCGCTGATCTGCGCCTGGCGCATGGACGGCGCCGGCGGAGCGGTAAAGCTGGCGCTGGACGATCATCCCGCAAATGCCCCCGGCTTTGACTGGATACATCTGGACGCGAACGATCCGCGCGCCTGCGACTGGCTGGCGAAAAGGTCCGGCGCGCCCGATTTCGCCGTGACCGCCCTGACGGCGGAGGAAACCCGGCCGCGCTTCGAACCGGCCGAGCAGGGCGCGCTGGTCAATCTTCGGGGCGTGAATCACAATCCGGGCGCGGAGCCGGAAGACATGGTCTCTGTCCGGATGTGGGTGACGCCGACGCGGGTGATCACCTCCCGTCGTTTCAAGCTGATGGCTGTCCGCGACCTGCGCGACGATATTGAAAAGGGCGATGCGCCGGTCACGCCCGGCGATTTGATCGCCCGTCTGGCGCTGCGGCTTTCCTTGCGGATCGAACCGGTGATCGCGGAGATGGTGGATATCTTTGACGAGCTGGAAGACGACGTCTTTGACGACGGCAAGAGCATCGAGCGGATCGCGGTGACCGAACCGCGATCCGAAGCGGCGCAGATTCGCCGCTATATCGCCCCGCAGCGCGAGGCGCTGCGGGCGCTGGCCGCCACCGAGGCCGGATGGATACGGGAGGAGGATCACCGGATCTTCCATGAGGCGGCGGAGGCAATGGCGCGCCTGACCGAGGATCTGGATTCCCTAAGGGAACGCGCGATGGTGCTGCATGACCTGCTGGTCAGCCAGCAGGCCGACCGGATGAACCGGCACACCATGGTGCTGTCGCTGGCCGCCGGAATCTTCCTGCCCGTGACGCTGATCGCCGGGATGCTGGGGATGAATGTCGCCGGCGTGCCGCTGTCCGATCATCCGAACGGGTTCTGGATCGTTTCCGGCCTGCTGACGCTGATCTGCGTGATCGAGCTGGCCTTTTTCAAATGGGCGAAATGGATCTGACCGCTCAGCGGATCGACGCGAAGCCGCGATAGTTGAAGCCGGCGATCTTCGGCGCGCCCGGCAAATACCACGCCTCCATATCGCCGATGGCGAAGCCTGATTCCTCAATCAGCTTCGGTATTGGCCGCGTCAGATGGCAACCGCCGGCGATCCGCTTCCAGAGCGGCTCTATCCGCCGCTGCCACTTTGCGACGCCCGGATCCGGGGCCGCGCCATGTTCGGAAAACAGCAGCCTTCCGCCGGGCTTCAGGACACGGCGCATCTGGGCCAGCGCGGTGTTGAAGTCCGGAATGGTGCAGAGCGTGTAGGTGAGAACCACGGTGTCGACGCTGTCATCGTCCAGCGGAATCTCCTCGCCCGGCAGGCCGATCAGCTCCACCGGCACGGGGGAGGCCGCAATCGCCGGCGCGGCCTTGCGGCGCATCCCGGCGCTCGGCTCCAGCCCGATCACCTTCGTCACCTTCGCCGGGTTATAGAGCGGCAGGTTCGGCCCGGCGCCCAACCCGACCTCCAGAACGCGGCCTTCCGCATGGGGCAGGACCTTCGCCCGCTCCATCATGATCGGCTTCTGCGAACAGGACAGGCCGATCAGGTGCGGAAGGATGCGGTTCTCGTAAAAGGACATGGCGCGCGTCCTAGAGCGCCTTCACGATCTCCTCGGCCATCTTCTTGGCGTCGCCGAGCAGCATCATGGTGTTGTCGCGGAAGAAGAGCGGGTTCTCCACCCCGGCATAACCCGAACCGAGCGAGCGCTTGATGAAGAACACGGTCTTGGCGTTCCAGACCTTCAGCACCGGCATGCCGTAGATGGGAGAGGATGGATCGTCCTCCGCCGCCGGGTTGGTGACGTCATTGGCGCCGATCACGAAGGCGACGTCGGCGTTGGAGAATTCGGAATTGATGTCCTCCAGCTCGAACACCTCGTCATAGGGGACGTTCGCCTCGGCCAGCAGCACGTTCATGTGGCCGGGCATCCGCCCCGCCACCGGGTGGATGGCGTAGGCGACGTCCACGCCTTCCTCCTTCAGCACGTCGGCCAGTTCCTTCAGCGCGTGCTGGGCCTGCGCCACAGCCATGCCGTAGCCCGGCACGATGATGACCCGGCCGGCGTTCTTCATGATGAAGGCGGCATCGTCCGCGCTACCCTGTTTGACAGGGCGCGTTTCGGTCTCGCCGCTGGCCGCGGTCGTATCGCCGCCGAACCCGCCCAGGATCACCGAGATGAAGGACCGGTTCATGCCCTTGCACATGATGTAGGAGAGGATCGCGCCCGAAGACCCGACCAGCGCGCCGGTGATCAGGAGGGCGGTGTTTTCCAGCGTGAAGCCGAGCGCCGCGGCCGCCCAGCCCGAATAGGAGTTCAGCATGGAGACCACGACCGGCATGTCCGCCCCGCCGATCGGGATGATCAGCAGGAAGCCGATCAGAAAGGCCAGCGCAGTGATGTACCAGAGCAGGTGACCGCCGCCCGAGGCCGCGCCGTCGCTGAGCACGAAGGCGACCGTCAGCCCGGCCATCGCCAGCGCAATGGCGATATTGATGACATGGCGGAAGGGCAACAGGATCGGCGCGCCGGACATGTTGCCGTTCAGCTTGGCGAACGCGATGACCGAGCCGGAGAAGGTGATCGCCCCGATGGCCGCGCCCAGCGCCATTTCCACCCGGCTGATCGCCTTGATCTGACCCGCCGCGGCCTTCCTCTCGCCCGAGGCGTTCGGGATAGCCGACGCGGCGGCGACCAGCACGGCGGCCAGACCCACCAGGCTGTGGAAGGCGGCGACCAGCTGGGGCATCGCCGTCATCGGGATGCGCCGGGCGATGACCACGCCTGCGCCGCCGCCAATCAGCGCGCCGCTCGCGATCAGGCCGATGATCATGGGATTGAAGGTCAAGAGCGTCAGCGTCACGCCGATGGCGATGGCCATGCCGATCATGCCGTACTGGTTGCCGCGCCGGGCGGTCTCCGGGTTCGACAGGCCCCGCAGGGCGAGAATGAACAGGACGCCCGAGACGAGATAGAGCAGCGCGACGAGATTGGCGTTCATGACAGGCCCTTTTCCTGCGGCGGGAAATGCGCGGTTTCAGATCTCATAATCGAACCGCTCCAGCGCGGGCGCGAAGGCGTCCCGCGCGCGTTGTTTCTGATCTTCGGTAAGGACAGCGCCGAGATAATCCCGGCCGCGCCCCAGCTCGATTTCGGTGACGGCATTTGCCGGGCCGAGCGCGACCTGAGCCGCCTCACGGTCGAACGGCGCGTCCATGGCGGCGAAGACGCGGCCATATTTGGCGACGGGGTCGCGGACGATGTCCTCGTAACGCAGCCAGAAGGCCGCCTCGCCGTCCGCATCGGTCCAGCCCGTGACATGATCCAGCCAGGAGCCGAACGGGCGCTGATAATGCGCCACGCCCCGGCGCGTGATGAAATCGTCGACATGGCCGGCGATCTCGCCGCTGGCGATCAGGGCGTCCAGCGCGCCGCCGCCGCGCTCGCGCCGCATCAGGAAATTCAGGGACGAGGCCAGCACGTCCAGCGGATGGCGGACGACATAGAGGCGGAAAACCGGGTCCAGCACGCACTTGCCCGGCCAGCGCGCGGCGTGGGTCTTGGCAATCACAAGGCGGCGGCCGAACAGGGAAACATCGGTCAGTTCCCGCGCCGAGGTCACGCTGGAGACCACTTCTCCGCGCGGGTTCACCGCCGCCTCGAAATAGGCGTTCAGGAAGGCCTGCCGCGCCGGATCGTCGTGATTTTCAACGTCGAATTCGGGCTGCACGTGCAGGGCGTAGGCGCGCAGGAAAGTGCGCGTCATCTTGTTGCCGCTGCGCGGATAGGAGGCGACGGCGATGGCCTGTCCGGAGATATCCGCGCCCGCCGCGCGGCGCGCGGCCTCGAAGCCCGCCGGGCCGGCGCTGGCGGCCGGAAACAGCACGGCCGTCTCGCGGTTGCTTGCGGCCTTGGTCGGGCGGGGCGCGGTCATCGTCTCAGATCTCATAGCCGAACCGGTCCAGCGCAGGCCCGAAGGCGTCTTTCGCCGCCGCTTTCTGGGCCGGGGTCAGGACATCGCCCAGATAGCCGCCGCCGCGCTTCAGCTCGATCCCGCGCGACTGGTCGGCCAGCGCCAGCGCCCGGCCCGCGCGCGCAGCGTCAAAAGGCGCGCCAGCCGCCGCGAATGCCCGCGCGTACTGGCCCGCCGGGTCGGCGACCACATCCTCATATTTCAGGCAGGCCACCGGCGCGCCGCTTTCACGATCCGGCCACGTCATCACATGGTCCAGCCACGACCCGAAGCTGGGCGTGAAATGCGCGACGCCCTCTTTCGCGATGAAGTCGTCGATATAGGCGGCGATCTCTCCGCTCTCGATCAGGGCGTCCAGCGGTTTGGGGGCGCTGTGGGCAAAGCCCTCCGCCAGCTTGCGGCTGAACAGGAAATTGAGCGAGGAAGCCAGAACGTCCAGCGGGTGCCGGACCAGATAGATATGGACGAAGGGTTTCAGCACGCAGCGTTCCGGCCAGTCCGGAGCATGCGTCTTGGCCAGCACGCCCGGCCGGCCCATCAGATCAATGTCCTTCAAATCCTCGGGCGCGATGCGGTGGCAGAGCACGCGGCCCTTGGGCGTGACCAGAGCGGACTTGAACCGGCCGAGATAGTCCAGAAACCGCCCCTCATCCGCGCGCAGGCGCTCCAGCGCCGCCGGGTCGGGATTGCCCGCATAGAAATGCAGGAAGGTGCGGGTCATCTTGTTGCCGCTGCGCGGATAGGACGCGACGACCGCGCAGTCGCCGGAAATCGTCACGCCCGTGCGCCGCGCTACGGCGCGGAAGCCTTCCGGCCCGCGCGGCGAGGGCGGCAGGGCGATCTGCGTTTCCGCCTGCGGCGCGTCTGTTTCGAGCGTGGATGCAGCCTGTGTCACGAAGGGTGTCGCGCCCGCGTCACGACTTCTTCTTGTACATCGCCAGCATGCGCTGGGTGACAAGGAAGCCGCCGAATATATTCACGCTGGCCAGCAGCACGGCCACTGCGCCCAGCCAGGTGGAGACGCCGGCCTCGCCGCTCGCGCCGCCCGCCGCGGCGGCCAGCAGGGCGCCGACAATGATGACGCTGGAAATGGCGTTGGTGACGGCCATCAGCGGCGTATGAAGCGCCGGGGTGACGGACCAGACCACGTAATAGCCGACGAACACGGCCAGCACGAAAATCGCCAGCCGGAAAATGAACGGATCAATCGCGGCGTGTTCCATGGGAAACCCTATCCTTTTACGGCGTCATGCACGGCCTCGCCGCCCTTGGTCAGGACCATGCCGGAGACGATTTCATCGTCCCAGTCCGGGGCGTAGGCCCCGTCCTCGGCGGTGACCAGCGGCAGGAAGGCGAGGAGGTTCTTGGCGTAGAGAGAGGAGGCGTCGGCGGGCAGGCGGCCGGGCAGATTGGCGTAGCCGATGATCGACTTGCCGTCCTTCTGCGCGATGCGGTCCAGTTCCGCCCCCTCGATATTGCCGCCGCGCTCAACCGCTAGATCCACAAGGACCGAGCCGGGCTTCATGCTGGCGACCATCTCCGCATCGATCAGGCGGGGGGCGGGGCGGCCGGGGATCAGCGCCGTGGTGATCACCACGTCCTGCTTGGTGATGTGCTCGGCGACGAGCTTGGCCTGCTTGGCCTTGTATTCGTCGCTCATTTCCTTGGCGTAGCCGCCGGCCGTTTCGGCCTCCTTGAATTCCTCGTCCTCAACCGCGACGAACTTGCCGCCCAGCGAGGCGACCTGTTCCTTCGCGGCCGGGCGCACGTCCGTGGCGCTGACCTGCGCGCCCAGACGCTTGGCCGTGGCGATGGCCTGAAGCCCGGCGACGCCCGCCCCCATCACGAAGACCCGGGCCGGGGCGATCGTGCCCGCCGCGGTCATCATCATCGGGAAGGCGCGGCCATAGGCGTGCGCGGCCTCGAGCACCGCGCGATAGCCGGCGAGATTGGCTTGTGAGGACAGCGCGTCCATGGACTGCGCCCGCGTGATGCGGGGCGTGAATTCGCAGGCAAAGACTTCCACACCGCGCGCGGCGAGTTGCCGAATTTCCTCGCCATTGTCGTGCGGGGCGACGAGGCCGATCAGGGCGGCATTGTCGGGAATGGCGGCGAGCGATCCGCCTTCAGGCAGGCGCACGCAGAAGACGGCGTCCACGCCCGCGGCGGCCTGTTGCGCGGTTTCGGCGATGGAGGCGCCGGCTTCGCGGAACGCTTCATCCGGGAAGTCCGCGGCGAGGCCCGCCCCGGCTTCAACCCGTATTTCATGGCCTGCGCCGGCCAGCTTTTTTATGGTGTCCGGGGTGACGGCGACGCGAGTCTCCGCGTTCCGTGTTTCCTTGAAAACCGCAATCTTCATTCGCCTGTCAGGACCCCTTGCTCCCGTGTCAGGCGTCAGACCCTAGTGTGAGTCAGAGGGCGGGGGAAAGAAAAATCTGATGAAGAAGTAACCCGCGACCACCATGATCACCGTCGAAGCGGCGGCAGCGATGAAACCCGCGCCCACGCCGAACCAGACAGTGAAGAACACGATATGCGCGCCGATGATCAGGGACAGCCACTTACAGGCGGCCATGAAGCCCCGATAGGTCATGTTGTGCTGGGAGACGTCCATTTCGCCATGCACGTAGTGATCTTCCGCCGCCATCGTCCTGTTGCTCCGTCGAAAGGATAATTTCTGAGGTCAGGGAGCGGTTAGCACGGCCCGCGCGAATCCGGCAAGCGCCTGAGGCCGCGCAACGGCGCCGCACCCCTTGGCGCGCCGCTAGAACAGGCAGGCGTCTAGCGATTGCGCGCGCACCGTTCCGGCCCGACTTTGCAGCGTTCCCGCCCGGCCCGAAACATACGGACCCGGCGGGTCCAGCCGCCATTCGTTCGGATTGGGCAGAACCGCGGCCAGCATCGCCGCCTCACGCGGGGAAAGGTCCGCCGCGGTCTTGCCGAACCATGCGCGGGCGGCCGCTTCCACGCCGAAATTGCCATCGCCCCATTCGGCGATATTCAGATAGACTTCCATGATCCGGCGCTTGGGCCAGGCCGTCTCGATCAACAGGGTGAACCACGCCTCCGCCCCCTTGCGCACCCAGTCGCGGCCGGGCCACAGGAAGGCGTTTTTCGCGGTCTGCTGCGACAGGGTGGAGGCGCCGCGCAGGCGCGCGCCCTGCTCCGCCTCCCGGATCGCCTTGCGGATCGCCTCCACATCGAAGCCGTTATGCTGGCAGAAGCGGGAATCCTCCGCGCCGATGACGCTGCGCGCCAGATAAGGCGAAATCTCTTCCAGAGGCGCGTAGTGATAGCGGATCGTTTCGCCCTGTATCCCGCGCCACGCCATCAGCGCCGTGGCGGGCGGCGGGACGAAGCGATAGACCGCCACCATCAGGAACGACACGCCGATGCCCAGCGCGATCAGGCTGAGCAACGCCACCCCCGCGCGACCGGCCCAGCGCCCGGCGCCTGCCCAAAACCCTGTCGATTGCATCAAGCCGCGTCCCCGCCCCGCCATTCGTCCCGAACCTGGGCGTCACCTTCGCGGGGAAGGCGCGCCGCGGCAAGGTCCGCGAAGCGGTTCGCCGGCAGAAGCCGCGACAGCGCCCAGACCGCCGCGCCGCGCACCACCGGCGCTTCATCGTCCAGAAGCGCCCGTGCAGACTCGATCAGGTCCGGGTCGCCGGAGTTCCCGGCGGCGATCATCACGTTGCGCACGAAACGGTCGCGTCCGATCCGCTTGATGGGCGATTTGGAAAACACTTCGCGGAACGCGGCGTCGTCCAGCGCCGCCAGCTCGCTGAGCAGCGGTCCGGTCAGCTCCGGGCGTGAGTGGAAGGCGCTCTGCCGGGCCGTGCGGGCATATTTGTTCCACGGGCACACGGCGAGGCAATCATCGCAGCCATAAATCCGGTTGCCCATGGCTTCGCGGAATTCGCGCGGGATCGGGCCGGCATGTTCGATCGTCAGATAGGATATGCAGCGCCGCGCATCCAGCTGGTAAGGTGCGGGAAACGCGTCGGTCGGGCAGACATCCAGACAGCGCCGGCAGGAGCCGCAAATATCCTCGCCCGCTTCGTCGGCGGGCAGGTCCGCCGTGGTCAGGATGACGCCCAGGAACAGCCATGAGCCATAGTCTCGGCTGACCAGATTGGTGTGCTTGCCCTGCCAGCCGAGGCCGGATTTCGCCGCCAGCGGCTTTTCCATCAACGGCGCCGTATCGACGAAGACTTTCACTTCTTCGCCGCTCTTGTCGGCAAACTGGCGCGCCACCTGTTTCAGGCGCTTCTTGACCAGGTCGTGATAATCCTCGTTCCGCGCATAGACGCTGATCGTGGCGCGGCGGCGCTGTTTCAGGCTTTCCATCGGGTCGCTGTCCGGCCCGTAATTCATGCCCAGAACGATGGCGCTTCTGGCGTCCGGCCACATGGCAGTGGGGCGCGCGCGGCGCGCGGCGGTGGTTTCCATCCAGCCCATCTCGCCATGGCGCTGCAGCGTGATGAATTCGTTCAGCCGCGCCTCCGCCGCCCAGTCCTCGTCCGCGCGGCAGAAACGCACGGCGTCGAACCCGGCCTCGCCGGCCATGCGCCGCAGATCGTCCGGCGTAACCGCGTTATCGGGGGGCGCATTGGTCATATGGGCAAGATAATCGATGCCGCGTTTAATAGAACCGTCAGGACCGCAGTCAGGATCACCCCATGGGCATAGACCCGCATTATCCGGAAACCATAACCCCGCCCGACCGGCCGCTGGGCTGGATCAGGGGCATTCCGGCGCTGGCGGACAATCCGGTCCAGACCTGGCCGCGCCATCTTTATGAGGGGCGCTACACTTACGTGAAATTCCGCGGCAAGGCGGTGATGAATCTGGTCGACCCGACGCTGATCGGGATCATCCTGAAAGACCAGGCCGACAAGGTCATCAAGCACGATTTGCAACGCCGCACGCTGGAGCCCGCGCTGGGCGAAGGCCTGATCATGGCGGACGGGTCGAAATGGCGGGCGCAGCGGCGCGCCGCATCCCCCGCTTTCCGGCATCAGGCGCTGGAATCGCTGGTTCCCGCCATGGCGCAATCGGCGCGGGACGTTTCGGGCCGTCTTCTGGCCGGCCCGGCGGATCGCGCGCAGGACGTGATGCCGGAAATGATGCACGCCACGTTCGACATCATCGTCGCCGCCTTGTTCGAGGATGGCGGAGAGTTCGACGCGCAGGGCGTGCTGGACGACATCACGCTCTATCTCGCTACGCAGGGCCATGTCGGGGTTCTGGATATTTTCGACGCCCCGCTCTGGACCTCCCGTCTGGCCAATCGCAAAGGGATCGCCGCGGCGAAACGGATGCGGGCGGCCGTGCGGGAGAATGTGCGGCGGCAGGCGGCGCGGGACGAACCGAGCGACACGTTGAGCGGGCAGCTCTTGCGGGCCACGGACCCGAAAACCGGCGAGCGCCTGACCGAGACGGAGCTGGTGGATAACCTGCTGACCTTCGTGGCCGCCGGGCACGAGACCACGGCGCTGGCCCTGACATGGACGCTGGGGATCCTCGCGCGCCTGCCGGAGCTTCAGGACCGGCTGGCCGAAGAAGCACGGAGCGTATGCGGCGAGGCGGATGTGGCCGCCGACGATATCGACAGGCTGCCGCTGCATAATCGCGTGCTTCAGGAGAGCATGCGCCTGTTCCCGCCCGCCCCGGTGGCGGCGCGCATGGTCACCGAACCCTTCGAGGTCGCCGACAAGCATCTGGTGCCGGGCGACATGGTCAATGCCCTGATCTATCCGCTGCACCGCCATGTGAAATGGTGGGACGACCCGAACCGGTTCGATCCGGACCGCTTCCTGCCTGAAAACGCTGAAGCGCGGGACCGCTACGCCTATATTCCGTTCGGCGGCGGGCCGCATATCTGTATCGGGATGCGGTTCGCGATGATGGAGGCGGCGGTGATTCTGGCCCGCCTTGTCCGCGATTGCCGCTTCGCGCCACAGCCGGACCATCGCTTCCACCCGGTCCTGCGCATCACGCTACGCCCGAAAGGCGGTATGCCGCTCTTTGTCAGCCCGCGTTGAAGGCTTTCTAGAAATCCAGATCGGCGTAATGCGGCGGGGCGGTCAGACCGGGTACGCGGTCGGTCAGGAGCGGGCGGAAGCAGGGGCGCGATTTCAGCTTCACGTACCAGTCCTTCACGCCCTCGAAATCATCCCACGGGGCCTCCCCCAGAAAGTCCGTGACGGAGAGGTGCGCCGCGACGCAAAGATCGGCCAGGGACATTTTCGGACCCGACAGCCAGTCCCGCTGCTCCAGCAGCCAGGCCATGTAATCCATGTGCCAGCGCACCCGCTCGCGGGCGCCGCGCAGCGCCTCCATGTCGGGCGAGCCAAGGCCCGCGGCGCGCTTGACGATTTTTTCCTGCAGGATCACCGCGCCGCATTCGGTGGCGAACTTGCGATCGAACCACTCGATCAGGCGGCGGGATTCGGCGCGCGCCTCCAGATCGGCCGGGTAGAGCGCGGGATCGGGATGCACTTCCTCCAGATACTCCAGGATAGCGCGCGAGCCGATGACGGGCGTGGCCTCGTCGCGCGTCAGGACCGGGCCAAGCCCGCCCGGATCGACGGCCAGGAATTCCGGCCGCGGATTCCACGGCGTCTCGTCGGCCAGTTTGAAGTCCAGCTTCTTCTCGCCCAGCGCCAGGCGAACCTGACGGCAGAGCGGGTCGAGCGTCCAGTGATGTAACGTGCGCATGGATTCAAGGCTTACACCGGCTTGGCCGCGGTTTTAAGCGCCCTCTTCTGCATCTTCCGGCAGAGCGCGCAGCGTTTCCGGCCCGTGCGGTTCGGCCCGGCCCTTGGGGTCGGCGTGAATCAGCACGTCGGCGGCGGGGTATTCCGCCATGATGCGGCGTTCCGCGGCGACGATGATGGCGTGCGCGGCCTCCAGCGACAGGTTCGGGTCCAGATCGGCATGAAACTGGATCTGGACGCCCGGCCCCATGGCGCGGGTTCGCAGCTGATGCACCCCCAGCAGGCGGTCGTCATCGGCCGCCAGCTCCAGAATGCGCGCGCGGTCATCGTCCGGAAGCTCCCGGTCCATCAGCAGGTCCCAGGAGCCCCGGAACACCTCGAACGCCGCCCAGCCGAGCCAGAGCGCCACGGCGAGGCCGGCCAGCGCGTCCGCCCGCTCAAAGCCGGTGAACGCCGCCACGGCGACGCCCACGATCACCGCCGCGTTCGCCAGAAGGTCGCTCATATAATGCGCCCGGTCGCCGGCCACCGCGACGGAGCCGGTTTTCGCGACGGCACGCGCCTGCGCCCGGACAAGGACGGTGGTCAGCAGGATGGAGATGACCATGACGCCCAGCGCCACGCCGGACCGCTGTATCGGTTCAGGGTCAATCAGGCGCACCACGCCCTCCCGCGCCACCAGCGTGGCCGAGATCAGCACCAGCATGGCCTGGAACAGGGAAGCGAACCCTTCCGCCTTGCCGTGACCGAAGCGGTGCTCCGCATCGGGCGGCGTGGCGGCGTAACCGACCGCGAACAGCGTCACCAGCGAGGCGGTGAGGTCCAGCGCCGAATCGGCCAGCGAGGACAGCAGCGCCACGGAATCCGACATCACCCAGGCGACGATTTTCAAAAGCGTCAGAACCACCGCGGTCGCCACCGAAAGGCGGGCGACGGTGCGGGTGATCTTGGCGGACTCGGCGGGCGGCAGGCGCCCGGGACCGCCGGCTTGAGCGGCGTCATGCGGCATGATTTCGGGAATAGCAGACGCACCCGCCGATTGCACTTGGCGATAGCGGGCGGTTAAGTGCGGGCCTCACCGGCGCGGGCGATTTTTCATGAGTCTTTTTCACCTGATCCTTCTGGCGCTCATTCAGGGGATCACGGAATTTCTGCCGATCTCCTCCTCGGCGCACCTGATCCTGCTGCCTGTCCTGATGGACTGGGCTGATCAGGGCGCGCTGATCGACGTGATGGCGCATCTGGGCACGATGTTCGCCGTTCTGGTCTATTTCAGGGGCGATATCGCGCAGGTCGCGGCCGGAAAGCTGGCGCTTCTGAAAGGCAAAATGACGCCGGGGGGGCGTCTGGCGCTGCTGGTCGGGGCCGCCACGCCGCCGGTTCTGATCGGCGGGGCGATCCTTTTCCTGACCGATTCCACCGAATTCCTGCGCGATCCGCGCCTGATCGCCTGGGCGACCATCGTGTTCGCGCTGGCCCTGTGGGTCGCAGACTCCTTCATGCCGGAGAAACGGGACACGGAATCTCTGACCTTCCGGGATGCGTTCCTGATCGGTCTGGCGCAGGCCGTGGCGCTGATCCCCGGCACGTCGCGTTCCGGCATCACCATGACGGCGGGCCGCGCGCTTGGCATGACGCGGCCCGAATCGGCGCGCTTTTCCATGCTGATGTCCATTCCGGTCCTCGCCGCGTTCGGCGTCGTGGCCGGAATCGACCTCTATGTGGAGGGCGCGCAAGCCAGCCTGACGGACGGCCTGATCGTGATGTGCCTGTCCTTCATTTCCGCGCTGGCCGCCATTGCGGTTCTGATGAAGCTGCTGGAGCGGATGAGCTTCCTGCCCTTCGTGATCTATCGCCTGCTTCTGGGCGCGGCCCTGCTTTTCCTTGTGGTCTGATCTTATTTCGGATATTTCCTAATTAAGAAATGATCCGGGGGAGCGGTTATGACGATCTTTCGTAATGGCGTGTGGCTTTTCATGCTGATCGCTTTTGCGTTAAGCGGCGCCATCGGCGGCGTGATCCATGCGACCGGCGCCATGGAGCGCCAGCTTCTGTTCACCGGCCTGGCCTTTATCTACATGTGCGGCCCGGCCATCGCCGCGCTGGTCTGCGCGGCGCGGTTCGACCGGGGCCGGATGCGTCAGAGCCTTGGCGTCGCCAAGCCGTTCAACCGCGCACTGGTCTGGGCGTGGCTGATCCCGGTTTCATTGATCCTGGGCGCGCTCGCCATCGACCTGGTCTTCTCGCCCGCCATGTTCGACCCGGGCGCGAATTACCGGGCGCTGCTGGAATCGCAAGGCCAGGACCTGACCGGTTCCCCGGTCGACCCGGTCTCTCTCTACTGGTTCGGCGTCGCGTCCGGCCTGACGCTGGGCGCGTTCCTGAACATGTTCCTGACGCTCTCCGAGGAGCTGGGCTGGCGCGGCTGGCTCTGGGACCGCTGGCGCGGCCTTGGCTTCTGGCGGTGCAATCTGCTGATCGGGCTGTTCTGGGGCCTCTGGCACGCGCCGCTGATCGCGCAGGGCTATAATTATCCGGAACTGCCCGTCTGGGGGCCGGTGGCGATGACCGCGCTGATGCTGGTGATTTCACCGCTGATCGGCTGGGTGCGGGAGGCCGGGGGAACGGTGTTCCACGCCGGTCTCTTCCACGGAACCCTGAACGCCGGGGCGGGCCTTGGCCTGCTGGCGCTGACGGGCCTGGAATTCCCGTTCAAGGGAACGCTTGGCGTAGGCGGATTCGTTACAGGCCTGGCCCTATGCGGGATTGTGTTCGCAATCCGGAAGCGCGCCGCGAACGCGCCGCCCGAGACCGGTCAGGCTCTATGAGCTGCGCGGGTCGGGCGCGACTTCGTGGAACTGGCCGCCGTGCCGGTACTGGAACAGATAGGTCGGCAGGATCGATTCGACAGTCGCCATGCGGGTCACGCCCAGATCCTCAATGGTCCCTACGGCGTCTGAATCCGTCACGACATTGTCGCTCTTCAACAGCTTCACCTGATCGGCGGTGATCGGCGGCTGGATAAAGGGCAGCGCGCCGACGATTCCGCCGGCCACGCCCATCGGGCCGGCCGCGAAGAACGGCACCGGGATCAGGGCGCGTTTGCGGTCGATGACTTTCAGCATCGTCTGCATCAGCTCCTTGAAGCTGTAAACGCGCGGGCCGCCCAGCTCATACAGCTTTCCGGCGGCGTCATCCCGCGTCAGGGCATTGGCGATGGCGGTGGCGACGTCACCGGCATAGACCGGCTGGAATTTCGTCTTGCCGCCGCCTATCAGCGGCAACGCCGGCGACAGGCGCGTCATCGCAGCGAACTTGTTGAAGAAATCATCGTCCGCGCCGAACACGATGGAGGGCCGGACAATCACCGCCTGAGGGAAGGCGTCCCGCACGGCCTTTTCGCCCTGCGCCTTGGTGCGTGCATAGCTGGATTCTGAATCTTCGTCGGCGCCGATGGCCGAGACATGGACAAAGCGCTGCACGCCGTCCGCGGCCGCCGCCTCCGCGATCAACTGCGCACCGCGCGACTGGGTTGAGGCGAATTTCTGGCGGCCTTCCTCGAACAGTATCCCGACAAGGTTCACGACCCCCCACGCGCCCTCGACCGCCCGCTCCACGGAGGGGCGGTTGCGCACATTGGCCTGGAGCAACTGAATCTGGCCCGGTTCGCCGGCGACTTTCAGGTCCTGCGCAGAATGCGGATAGCGCACGGCCACGCGCACGCGGAAGCCTTGTTTGCAAAGCTCGCGAACGACATAGCGGCCGACAAAGCCGGACCCGCCAAAGACGGTGATGATTTCAGGGCGCAGGGTCATGGGTCTTCAATCTCCGTGATGCGCGCCGAACTGGCCTGTCTGGCTCAGTCCGCCGCTTCCTCGGGTTTATCCTCCTGGCGCGGCGGACCATAGGTGACAATTACAGCGCCGGGACCGCCGCGCGCAGGCGAATTGGCCCCGATGAAGGCGATGGAATTGTCCGGGCGCCGCTCCATGATGAAATCGGCGTCCGGGCGGTCCTTGCGCAAATCCTCCAGCTTGTATTCCGCGGTCAGCGGCGTGGCGCGGAAACGCCAGCCGCGCCACCAGTCCTGGCTGACCGCATCGAACCCGCGGCCCGGACCGATCAGGGTGCGGCCGCGCGCGGTGAAGGAAATCGCCTTGGCGTCGCGGTCTTCCTTCTCCAGCCCCGAAAGCTGCCACACGCGGTGGCGGCCGAATTCCGGGGCGTATTCCACGCAGATCAGCGAATTATAGGCGTCATTGGGCGTCGAGGCGATCAGGTGGCCAAGCTGGGAATGGTCCAGCCGGTGGTCGGCGTGTTCGGACAAGACTTCGCCGAAATAGACTTTCAGCCCCTCCAGCCGGGCCGCGCGCAGACGGCGCCAGTTGGAATCGGCGATGACCACGGGCACGCCCAGCTCGTGTATCGCCTTGGCCAGACCCAGGCTCCACGGATTGGCCCCGGCGATCAGCACGCCCTCCGGGCCCTTGGTGGCCAGGTTCAGGCGTTGCGACAGCGGCTTGATGGTGAAGCCGTGCGCCACGACGGTGGCAAACACCATGGCGAAAGCCAGCGGCACGAGCTGCGCCCCCTCCGGCCGGCCCAGCGCCGTCAGCTCAGACGCGAAAAAGCCGGCCACCGCGACGGCCACGATGCCGCGCGGGGCAATCCAGGCGACCAGAGACCGCTCCGCCCAGGTCAGCTTGGTTCCGACGGTGGAAACGAAGACCGTGATCGGACGCACCACGAACATCATCGTGACGACGAATAGCAGGATCGAAAGATCGACCGAGGTGATGACTTCCGGCGTCAGGGACGCCGTCAGGATCACGAACACGCCCGACACCAGTATGACCGCGATGGATTCCTTGAAGCGCCGCATTTCCTCGATGGAGGCAATACGGCTATTGGCGATCATCACGCCGAACACCGTCACCGCCAGCAGCCCGGTTTCATGGGCGATCAGGTCCGCCGTCACGAACACGGCCAGAACCGCGGCCAGCACGACCGGCGCTTTCAGGAATTCCGGCACATGCCCCTTGCGGAAGGCCCAGGCCAGAAGCCAGCCCGCCACAATGCCCAGAACCGCGCCCGCCACCGCCGACAGCGCGATCCAGGTGGCCGCGTCGACCCAGGTCCGCCCCTCGCTGAGGAAGCGGATCACTTCATAGACCAGCACGGCCAGAAGCGCGCCGATGGGATCGTTGACGATCCCTTCCCAGCGCAGCACCGCGCCGCTGCGCCCGGCCAGCTTGGACTGCCGCAACAGGGGAATGATTACTGTCGGCCCGGTTACAACCATCAGGCCGCCGAACAGGAAGGCGATGTCCCAGGGCAGCCCGGCGACATAGTGGGAGGCCAGCGCCCCCAGCAGGCCGCCCACCGGCGCGCCGACAAAAATCAGCCGCCGCACGGCCTGTCCCGCGCCCCTGAGCTCCGTAAAGTTCAGGTTCAGGCCGCCCTCGAACAGGATGATGCCCACCGCGATAGCGATGGTGGGCCGCAACAGGGCGCCAAAATCAGCTTCCGGGTTGATCAGCGGCTCGCCGGCCGCCATCGCCCAGAACGGGCCTACAATGAGGCCCGCCACGCTCATCAGAACGATCGCGGGCCAGTTGGTGCGCCATGCAAGCCATTGGGATCCAATGCCAAGCGCGCCGATCAGCGCGATCTTGGCGGGCAGCAGGGCGGCGGCGGTTTCGATAGCCATATAGTTGAAGGGTTGTAACGCGGCGCGGCGCGGCGGCAAGAGACGATGTTAGGCGCGGGGCGCGATTTCCGGCTCAGTAGTCGCTTACTGGCGCGGTGGCGTGATCGGGGTCGGGCCGGTCGGCGTCCTCATCAGGCTGTTCATCGCCGATGCGCACCATCTCGAACCCCATTCCGCCGCCGCCATAATGGCCTTCCTCGTAAAGGCGGATGCGTTCCTCGTACCAGTTCAGGATGTGCTGGTAGAGGTGTTCGAAGAAGTCGCTGAGATCGGCGTCGGCCTCTCCGGCGTGGAATTCATAGGCCCCGCCATCCTTGATCCGCACCACCAGCTCCTCGCCCTCCTTGGCGCAGGACAGGCCCACGCGCAGGAAGTCTGCGTGGTCCGACACCCGCACGGCCAGCCCGAAACCGATGGGGCCGAGCGGCAGGAAACCCCGCCCTGAAACCGTGAAGGCCCGCCCGCCATAATCGCGCGGCTGGAACGGCCCCTGCGGCGGCACCAGGAATACGCAGGGCGGGTTATTGGGGTGCAGATAGGCGCACATCTCCCGCGCAATCCGCTCGGCCAGCGCGCGGATATGGGCGTAATTTTCAAGGCTCAGCGCCGCATAGCGCGACGCCGTGTCCTTCAGCGTGTGGTGGCGTGTGTGATCTGCGCTCATGCCCGCGACCATCGCCGCGCCGCGAGGGCGCGTCAAACCCCCAATCGCGGCTGGCGGGGCTCTGCGCCGCGTATCGAAACCGACATAAAGATCAGGCTAGGATAGCGGCATGACCGGATTACTATTCGCCATCCTCGCAGGCGCGCTTATGACTTCCCCAGACTCCGCTCCCGGATGGAACACGCTGACCGGCGAGCGGCCGGTGATTATCGCCCATCGCGGCGCCAGCGGAGAGCGGCCCGAACACACCCTTGCCGCCTACAGCCTCGCCATCGAGCAGGGCGCGGACTTCATCGAGCCCGATCTGGTCATGACCAGGGACGGCGTCCTGATCGTCCGTCACGACCGCTATCTTTCCACCACCACGGATGTTTCCGCCCATCCGGAGTTTGCAGACCGCCGGGTGGAAAAGGAGGGCCGCCAGGACTGGTGGGCGGAGGATTTCACGCTGGAAGAAATAAAGACCCTGCGCGCGGTACAGCCGCGCGAGGGACGCGCCAAGGATTATGACGGCCAGTTCGAAATCCCGGCGTTCGAGGAAGTGCTGGCCCTGCGCGCCAAGGCCTCTGAAGAGACGGGACGGATCATCGGCGTCTATCCCGAAACCAAGCACCCGGCCGCGCTGGCGGCCCTCGGCCTCGACCCGGCGCCCGAGCTTGCCCGTATTTTGAAGGTCCATGATCTGGACGGCGCGGACGCGCCGGTTTTCGTGCAAAGTTTCGAGCCGGAATCGCTTGTGCGGCTGGACGCCATGATAGAAGCGCCGCTGATCCAGCTGGTCTTCCCGAAAAGCGAGATGGACCGGGCCCTGCCTTTCGAGAGCAGCGTCGCGCTTGAACAGATCCCCGCCTATGCGGACGGGGTCGGCCCGAACAAGTTTCTGGTGATTGACCGGGCGGGCAATGACACCGGCTTTGTCGCCCGCGCCCATGCGCTGGGCCTTGCGGTCCACCCCTGGACCTTCCGCAATGATGATCCGCCGCCCGACGGCCTGACCGGAGAGGCGGAAATCCGCCGCGCGCTGGAAATTGGCGTCGATGGCGTCTTTACCGATTTCCCGGCCACGGCCGCCGCGGCGCGCGCCCGCTAACCGGCGGCAGGGCGGCCGCGGATTGTTTCTTATTCGCTGCTTTTCGGCCTTATCCTGAGCGCGGCGTCCGAAACCGCGCAACGCGCCGGGGACAAGAGCGGCTAGAATCCGTTCTGCGTCAGAACCCGGTTCGCAATGTCGATGGCGACGCTCGTCAGCCAGACAAGAATGCCGATGGTCCAGCGGACCGGGCCGACTTCATGGGTCCGGTAGTCTGCATTGACGTCCCGGTCCCAGGCGGTGTCGCCGCGGTCCGACAGCGCCATATAGCCGAAAATCATCGCGATGATGGAGACCAGCGGGATTCCGAGGCCAAGGCCCTGCGCCCAGGCGCGGGCGCTTCGCAGCAGGCTTTTGGGAAAAGAAAGCCGCCCGCCGGCACGGTCCATGACGCCAATGCCCAGCAAGGCCTTGCCCGGCGTCGAACCGGTCGCGCTGATCAGGGTCGCCTCGCCCAGCAGGAACAGAATGAAGAAAAGGATGACCGAGGCGATCATGAACGGAATCGAGGCGAGCTGGAGCAGATATTGCTCCGCTCTGGCCGGATTCAACGATGACAGGACGAAGAAAAAGACGAACGACGCGCCGCTGACCAGAACGAAAAAGACGAATGACGTCAGCGCCAGATCGGTCATCTTCGCCAGCCAGCGCGCCCAGGGCCGCGTATCGGGCGCCGGGGCCGGCTGTTCAGCGGGTTCGGCGGACGGGTCCGCCGTGGCGATATCGCCCTGGTTTTCTTGTTCGGCCACCAGCCCCCCTCTGGCCCCGGCCGGTCTGAACAGGCGGCGCTAGACCGCCCGTTCCGCCAGCTTGCGCTTGATGCCGGAGATCGCTTCCGCCGGATTGAGGCCCTTCGGACAGACCTGCGCGCAGTTCATGATGGTGTGACAGCGATAAAGCCGGAACGGATCTTCCAGCGCGTCCAGACGCTCGCCCGTCATCTCGTCGCGCGAGTCCTCGATCCAGCGATAGGCCTGCAGCAGGGCCGCCGGGCCGAAGAATTTCTCGGAATTCCACCAGTAGGACGGGCACCCCGTGGAGCAGCAGGCGCAGAGAATGCACTCATACATGCCGTCCAGCTTGTCGCGGTCTTCCTGGCTCTGCTTCCACTCTTTCTGCGGTTCGGCGGTGACCGTCTGCAGGTACGGTTCGATGGCCGCGTATTGCGCGTAGAAATTGGAAAGATCGGTCACCAGATCCTTGATGACCGGCTGGTGCGGCAGCGGGGAAATCTGGATGGCGCCGCCGCCGACCTCGTCCCAGCCCTTGGTGCAGGCCAGCGTGTTGCGGCCATTGATGTTGAAGGCGCAGGACCCGCACACCCCTTCCCGGCAGGAGCGGCGGAAGGAAAGCGTGGAGTCGACGTTGTCCTTGATCCACAGCATGGCGTCCAGAATCATCGGGCGCAGCTCATCGGTGGGCACGACATATTCGTCCCAGCGCGGATTATCGTCGGCGTCCGGATCGTAGCGGTAGATCTTGAAGGTGCGCGTATCCTTCGCCCCGTTGGAGGCGTCGTAGCGCTTGCCCTTCTTGAGCTTGGAGTTCCGGGGGAGAGTGAGCTCAACCATTAATAGCTCCGCGCCTTGGGCTCGATGTAGGAAATTTCGTTGGTCATCGTGAAGGAATGGACCGGCCGGTAGGAGAGATCGACCGAGCCGTCCTCCCGCACATAGGCGATGGTGTGGTTCATCCAGTTCGCGTCATCGCGGTCCGGATAGTCCTCCCGCGCATGCGCGCCGCGGCTTTCCTTGCGGGCCACCGCGCCATTGGCCGTGGCCGCCGCATTGATGATCAGGTTCTCGTATTCCAGCGCCTCGACCAGGTCGGTATTCCAGATCATCGAGCGGTCGGTGATCTTGATGTCGGCGCTGTCCTTGTAGATCTGCGCAATCTGCTCGGCGCCTTCGGCCATGACCTCTTCGGTGCGATAGACCGCGACATGGTTCTGCATGGATTTCTGCATGCGGCTGCGCAGCTCGGCCGTGGTGGTCGAACCATTGGCGTTCCGCACGCGGTCGAAGCGCTCCAGGTGCTTGTCGGTGATCTCTTTGGGCAGTTCGCGGTGCGTGGCTCCGCGCTCCACGGTTTCTGCGCAACGCTCGCCCGCCGCCTTGCCGAACACGACAAGGTCGATCAGGGAGTTGGAGCCCAGACGGTTCGCGCCGTGGACCGAAACGCAGGCCGCCTCGCCCACCGCCATCAGGCCGGGCACGGTCGCGTCCGGCTCGGCCTCGGTCGGTTTCAGCACTTCTCCGTGATAGTTCGTCGGGATACCGCCCATATTGTAATGGACCGTCGGCAGCACCGGGATCGGCTCCTTGGTCACGTCCACGCCCGCAAACACGCGCGCGCTTTCCGAAATGCCGGGCAGGCGCTTGTGAATGATGTCGGGGTCCAGGTGCGACAGGTTCAGATGGATATGGTCGGCGTCCTTGCCGACGCCCCGGCCCTCGCGGATTTCCATCGTCATGGCGCGCGAGACCACGTCGCGTGAGGCGAGGTCCTTGGCGTTCGGGGCATAGCGCTCCATGAAGCGCTCGCCTTCCGAATTGGTCAGGAAGCCGCCCTCGCCGCGCACGCCTTCGGTGATCAGCACGCCGGCGCCATAGATGCCAGTCGGGTGGAATTGCACGAATTCCATGTCCTGCAGCGGCAGGCCGGCGCGCGCCGCCATGCCGTTGCCGTCGCCGGTGCAGATATGCGCCGAGGTGCAGGAGAAATAGGAGCGGCCATAGCCGCCGGTGGCCAGCACCACCTGATGGGCGCGGAAACGGTGCAGCGTGCCGTCGTCCAGATTCCACATCGTGACGCCGCGGCAGGCGCCGTCCTCGTCCATGATCAGGTCCAGCGCGATGCATTCGATGAAGAAATCCACGTCATGCTTCAGCGACTGGCCATACATGGTATGCAGCATGGCGTGGCCGGTGCGGTCGGCCGCCGCGCAGGTGCGCTGCACGGAGTCGCCGCCGTAATTCTTTGTCATGCCCCCAAAGGCGCGCTGATAGATCTTGCCTTCCTCGGTGCGGGAGAAGGGCACGCCCCAGTGCTCCAGCTCGTACACCGCTTCCGGCGCATGGCGGCAGAGATATTCGATGGAGTCCTGGTCGCCCAGCCAGTCCGACCCCTTCACGGTGTCGTACATGTGCCAGCGCCAGTCATCCTCGCCCATATTGCCGAGGCTGGCCGCGATGCCGCCTTGCGCCGCCACGGTATGGGAGCGCGTTGGGAAAACCTTGGTCAGGCACGCCGTTTTCAGGCCCGCCTGCGCCGCGCCGACCGCCGCGCGGAGGCCCGAGCCCCCGGCGCCGACAACGACGACGTCATATTCGTGATCGATCCAGTCGTAAGCAGCCATCTGGCGCTTAACCTCCGAAAGAAAGCTTCAGGATGGACACCGTAACCGCGACCCAGAGCGCGGCGGTGAAGAACGTATTGGCCAGCAGCAGGACAATCCGCGTTCCCTGCCGGGCGATATAGTCGTCGATGACGTCCTGCGCCCCCAGCCGGCCATGATACAGCGCCGCGGTGAAGAACAGGATGGTGACGATCGCGCCCCAGCCGGTGGAGAGCATATCGGTCACGCCGCCCGGTCCGGATGCGGCCGCCGTCAGGACGAAAATCAGCGTCAGCGGCGACAGGATGGCCAGCGCCACGGCGCTGGCGCGCTGGCCGATGAAATGGCCCGGGCCTTCGCCGGCCGCGCCGTCGCGGCGCACGCGCGCCAGCGGTGTCGAGAAATCTTTCGCCATCGGTCTACAGCGCCCCCGACGCGATCAGGAACCAGACAAAGGCGGCGATGCCGACGCCAAATCCGGCGATGATGTTGAACAGCGATATCTTGCTGGCGAGGGACGGGGTGAACCCCTTCCCGGAATCCCAGAACAGATAGCGGATGCCGTTGAAGAAGTGGAAGGCGATGGAAACCAGCGCGCCGAAGATCAGCAGATAGGCGATGACCGCTTCCCAGCCGCTCAGCAGGGCGGTGAAATCGGCGTCGCCGCTCCACGCCGCATAGGTGATCCACAGCGCCAGCGCGCTGACCCAGACATAGTTCACGATGCCGGTGGCGCGGTGCAGGATCGATGTCGCCATCGTCGGATGCCACCGCCAGATCTGAAGGTGCGGGGACAGGGGTCGGGAGTCGGCCCGGTCAGACGCCATATCGTTGTAGCCCCTCATGACAGAAAAATATGAGCGTGCGTTCTAATTTTGCGCGGAAGGGTAGGCTGAGCGCCTAGCGTGTCAATGCGCTTCCCGCCACACCCCTGCCATTGCGAGCGTTTCGCAAGTTTTCAGCGTCATTTATGTGAACTTCAATTCTCATTAAATCCGCCTCGTCAGCGCCCCGGCCGCGCCCTATCTTCCTGTGGGAACGACAGAAGGACCGGCACTATGGCTTCCAGCAACACCCGCGCCGTGGTTATCACCGGCGCCTCCACCGGAATCGGACATGCCTGCGCGAAAGTGCTCGCCAAATCCGGCTTTCACGTCTTTGCGGGCGTCCGGAAGGACGAGGACGCCAAAAAGCTGACCGATGAGTTCGGCGGGGCCGTTACGCCCTTGATGATGGACGTCACCCGGCCGGACCAATTGGACGCCGCCGCCCGCACGGTCCGCGAGCGGCTGAACGGGCGCACGCTGGCGGGGCTGGTGAACAATGCGGGCATCGCGGTGGCCGGTCCGCTGCTTCACATTGATCCGGAGGAAGTGGAGCAGCAATTCCAGGTCAATCTGCTGGGCGTGCTGCGCGCCACGCAGGCTTTCGCGCCGCTTCTGGGCGCGGACAGGACCCTGACGGGCGCGTCGGGGCGGATCGTCATGATGTCCTCGGTCGGCGGCAAGATGGGCATGCCCTTTGTCGGCCCCTATGCCGCCTCCAAACACGCGCTGGAGGGGCTTTCCAAATCGCTCCGCAAGGAGCTGGCGCTCTATGATATCGGGGTGGTGATCATCGGCCCCGGCGCTGTGGCCACGCCGATCTGGGACAAGGCGGACGATATCGACATCGATAAATACCGCGACACGGACTATGTGCCGGCGATGAAAAACGTCCTTAACTGGATGAAGACGCGCGGGCCCAACGGGCTGAAACCCGAAGTCATCGGCGAGAAAGTGAAACACGCCATCACGGCGGACAAGCCGCGCCTGCGCTACGCCCTCGTGCCGCAGCGTTTGCAGAACTGGACCATCCCCCGCTTGCTGCCGGAGCGGATGGTCGACAAGATAACCGTCAAACAAGTCGGATTGCGGCCCGAGGATCTGGAGCGCTGATCGCGCGTCCCCGGCCCGCGCAAATCAAGAACGGGATGGGGAGTTCCATGACACGATTTTTCCGCGCGGCGCTGGCCGCGTTCACAATGCTGGCCCTGACCGCGCCCACAGCGCTTGCGGCCCCGGTCGACGACCTCCACGCGCTGTTTGACGAGGTCGAGGCCTTCGACGTTTCCGAGAACCCGCTTGAGGCCGGCCGCAAGGGCGATATCGAGGCGCTGGGCCGCATGCCCGCCGTCACGCCTGAAGCCGAAGCGCGCCATGCGGAGACCAATGAGGCGTTTCTAGAACAGCTTGAGGCTATCGACCGCGCCGCCCTGCCCGAGGGCGAGCGCCTGAATTACGATCTGATGGAGTGGATGCTGGAGCGCCGCATCATGCTGGCCGGTTACGACACCGACCGCATCCCCTTCGTCAATGATTCGGGTTTCCACACCATGCTCAGCGGCATGGCCCGCCAGACCCGGCTGAACACCGCCGAAGAGGCCGAGGCGTGGATTTCCCGTCTGAACGACTATCCGCGCTACATGGACGAGAACATCGCCAATCTGGAGCGCGCGATCGAGACGGGCTGGGTTCAGCCGCGCATGATCGCCGAGCGGGTTCTGGAAAACGCCGAGGCGCAGGTGCCCGCGGAGGACGCCGCCGACAGCGCCTTCTATCTGCCGCTCACCAAAATGCCGGATACGATTCCGGCGGAGCGTCAGGAAGCCCTGAAACAGCAGGCTGTGCTGGCGATCAATGAATCGGTTCGCCCGGCCACGATCCAGCTGGTCGAGTTTCTTGAAAACGAGTATCTGCCCGCCAGCCGCGAAAGCCTGGGCGCCCGCGAGATGCCGGGCGGCGAGGAGTATTACCCGGCGCTGGTCGAGTATTTTACCACCACCGACCTGACCCCCGAGGAAATCCACCAGATTGGCCTTTCCGAGGTCGAACGCATCCGCGGCGAAATGGACGCGGTGATCGCGGAGACCGGGTTCGAGGGCACGTTCGCCGAATTCCTCAACTATCTGCGCACCGATGAGCAATTCTACGCCGAGACGCCCAAGGAGCTTCTGGAGTTCGCCTCCTATTACGCCAAGAAGGCGGACGACCAGCTTCCGGCCTTCTTCAAGACATTGCCGCGCAATTCCTATGGCGTGCGCCCGGTGCCTGAGGACATCGCCCCGAATTACACGACGGGGCGCTACTGGGGCGGGGATTACGAGAACGGCGTGGCCGGCGGCTATATGGTGAACACCTACAATCTGCCGCAGCGCCCTCTCTACAATATCCCGGCGCTGACCCTGCACGAGGCCGTGCCCGGCCATCACCTTCAGATCGCGCTCAGCAATGAGCTGGAGGGCCTGCCGGAGTTCCGCAAAGGGCTCTACCCCACCGCGTTCGGCGAGGGCTGGGGCCTTTACTCGGAGAAGCTGGGCGTCGAGATGGGCATCTACGAGACGCCTTACGAGCATTTCGGGCGTCTGTCCTACGAGATGTGGCGCGCCTGCCGCCTGGTCGTGGACACCGGCATCCACTGGTATGGCTGGACGCGGGACGAGGCCGAGGCCTGCTTCCTGGAGAACTCGGCGCTGGCCGAGCACAATATCCGCACCGAGGTTGATCGCTATATCTCATGGCCCGGCCAGGCGCTGGCCTACAAGATCGGCGAGCTGAAACTGTGGGAGCTGCGCGAGCGCGCCGAAGACGCGCTGGGCGCGGATTTCGACGTCCGCGAATTCCACGACGCCGTCCTGGTCGAAGGCGGCCTGCCGCTGGACCTTCTGGACGAAAAGATCGACCGCTGGATCGCGGCGCAGCAGGCCGGCGACGACGAAGGCTAGCCGCCTAGACCGGATACCCCACCACGCCGCCATCGACGCGCAGACCCGCGCCGGTGGTGGCGCTGGCGGCCGGGGAGCAGACATAGCCGACCATGTTGGCGACTTCCTGCACCTCGGCCATGCGGTCGATGATGGAGGTCGGGCGGTTTTCGCGCACAAAGCGCACGCCCGCATCATCGACGCTTTCGCCGTCTTTCCTCTGACCTTCCATCATGTCGATCACGCCTTCCGACTTGGTCGGTCCGGGCAGGACGGAATTCACGGTCACGCCGGTGCCGCGCAGCGTCTGGGCCAGGCCGCGCGCCACGGCCAGCTGGGCGGTCTTGGTCATGCCGTACTGCACCATCTCGGTCGGGATGTTCAGGGCGGATTCGGATGAAATGAACACGATCCGGCCCCAGCCCTTTTCCTTCATGCCCGGCGCATAGGCGCGTGACAGGCGCACGCCGCTCATCACGTTCACATCGAACGCGCCGGTCCAGTCATCATCGTCCAGATCGAAGAACGGTTTGGGGTCGAAGAAGCCGACATTATTGACCAGGATATCGACCTCCGGCGCCGCCTTCAGCACTGCTTCCACGCCCGCCGCCGTACTGCAATCAGCCGCCACGCCGAACACTTCCGCGTTCTCGTCCGCGTCGCGCAGTTCGTTCACCGCGGTATCGACGCTGGCCTGGGTGCGGCCATTGATCATCACCGCCGCGCCCTGACGCGCCAGCTGCGCGGCAATGGCCCGGCCAATGCCCTTGGTGGAGCCGGAAACAAAGACGGTCTTGCCGGATAGATCGATATTCATTCGGGATGTCTCCATGGGAAGTCTGCCGCGTTAGATTGGACGCTTCTTCACAGGGTCAAGACGGGCGGCTGACGCGGCGCGGGAGGGGCGGCGCCGCGTCAGCCGGCGTCCTAGAGGCGGAAGCCCCCGTCGATATCAATCGCGGCGCCCGTGATGTAGCCGGCGTCCGGTCCCGCCACGAAGGCCGTCAGATCGGCGATGTCCTTGGTCTCGCCATAGCGCCCCAGCGCGGTCAGCTGTTTCATCGGTCCGGCGAACTCGCCTTCGGCCGGGTTCATATCCGTATCAATCGGCCCGGGCTGGATCACGTTGACCGTCACGCCTCTGGGGCCGAAGTCACGGGCCCAGCCGCGCGTAAGGGCCTGCACCGCCGCCTTGCTCATTCCATAAAGCGACATGCCGGCCAAAGGCGTCGTATCGGCGTTTACGCTGCCGATGGTAATGATGCGGCCCTTGTCGCTGATCAGGCCGGAGGCTTCCTGAACGGCGGCGAAAACCGCCCGTACATTCACATCAACCATGCGGTCGAAATCTTCCACGCCGAGATCGGAAATTACGCCCATCTCGAAAATCCCCGCATTGTTCACCAGGATGTCCAGACCGCCCAGTTCTTGCGCGGCCTGCCGGACGGCCGCCTGCACGGCGTCAGGGTCGCTGGAATCGGCCTTGATCGGCAGGGCCTTTCTGCCAAGGGCGCGGACTGCATCGGCGACCTTTTCGGCCGCGGCGTCGGATCTGGCGTAAGTGATCGCGACATCCGCGCCGTCTTCGGCGAGGCGATGGGCGATTGCGGCGCCGATGCCGCGGCTGCCGCCCGTGACCAGCGCCGATTTACCTTCGAGGGGGAGAGCCATTTCAAAATTCCTTGTCTAACGCCGTCTGATTGCGGCGAACGCGTCCCCATATGGGAGCCTATTCCCATTGTTCAAGAATATTGAACTATTGAAATTTACGAGTGAAAGGTCGATCTATCTTCCTGTTATGAGAAGCCTCCATCATCCCGCCGCGGGCGCAATCACGCTGGAAGGCGTGCTGCATGCGCTGAGCGATCCTGCGCGTCTTCAGATCGTAAGGAATCTAGATGAGTCCTGCCCGCGCACGTGCGGGGAGGCGGGCTGCCCGTCACTGCCGCGCTCAACCCTGTCGCATCATTTCCGCATTTTGCGGGAGGCCGGACTGGTGCGCAGCGAACGCGATGGCGTCAGTATGCGCAACACGTTGCGGCGCGACGAACTGGACAAACGATTTCCGGGCCTTCTGACCGCAGTCCTGTCGCAGGATTGCGGAGGCGAGGCTGACTAGGCGGCTGCCTTGCGGAGCGCCGTTATTCGCGCCTCCAGCACCGCCGCTTCATACGGCTCCACGGCGCCATGCCCCCAGACCGGGCCGGGCCAGGCGGCGTCGCCCTCCCGCCGGCCGATCACATGGACATGTAGCTGGCGCACGATATTGCCGAGCGCGCCGGTATTGATCTTGTCGACGGGCGCAATGGCGCGGATCGCCGCGCCCACCGCCACCGCCTCCTCAATCAGCGCCGCGCGGTCCTCTGCTGACAGGTCATCCAGCTCCATCAGTTTTTCCCGGCGGGGGACCAGCACGCACCAGACATAGCGCGCGTCGTTCTGCAGCCGCAGCTGGCTGAGCCCCAGATCGGCGACAAAGACCGAGTCGGCCTCAAGCCGCGGATCCAGCGCAAAGCCGCTCATTGCGGCTCGTCCAGAAGATCGTCGGTGACGGGCAACAGCTCCTCGCCCAGAAACTCTTCCGTCGCTTCGCGCATCTCCGGAAACCCGTCCTTGGAGTGATCCACCTTGCCCGAACAGGCCTGCCGCGTTTCCTCGTCCGGCCAGCGGGCATAGGAAACATAGACGCCGTCTTCGTTTCTATGCAGCCGCGCGCCATAGGAGCCGCAATGTTCGTGGATGGCCCGCGTGCCCTCCACCCAGCCCTGTCGGAACTGCTCCTCCATGCCGGGTTTCACGGTCCAGCGATACAAGACGGCAATGGTCATCGGGCGCCTCTTCGGCTAACGGGTGGGACGTCCAGCATAGGAGTCCCCATGCCCGCCGATCAAACGCTATCCCGCTGCGCCTGGGTCCCGGAAAACGACACCCTTTATTGCGCCTATCACGATACCGAATGGGGCGTGCCCGAATATGATTCCCGCGCGCTGTGGGAGAAGCTGATCCTGGACGGCATGCAGGCGGGCCTCGCCTGGATCACTATCCTGCGAAAGCGCGAAACCATCCGCGCCGCCTTCGATCAGTTCGATCCGGAGGCCATCGCCCGCTATGGCGAGGAGGACATCGCCCGCATCCTCTCCGATCCCGGCGTCATCCGGTCGAAAGCCAAAACCGCCGCCGCCATCGGCAATGCGCAAGCCTTTCTGGAGATGCGCGAGGCGGGCGAGGACTTTTCGGAGTTTCTTTGGGCCTATGCCGGCGGAAAACCGCTACAGACCGATTTTCCGTCCAGCGGCCAGGTTCCCGCGAAAACGCCGCTGAGCGAACAGATCGCCAAAGACCTCAAGAAACGCGGCTTCAAGTTTTGCGGGCCGGTCATTGTTTACGCCTTTATGCAGGCGGTCGGCATGGTCAATGACCACACCACCGATTGCCATCGTCACGCGCCGGTAAAAGCGATGGGCGGCGGTGCCTGATTCCTGCCCGATTCAGGTCACGAAATGGCCTCCAGCCGCGCGGGAACTGTTGCTCTCCCGCCTCGTTTTCTGACCCGTCTCCGCAAGACACGAACAACAAGAATGCCGCGGGGACGAGGATGGAAAAAGGAGGCTTTGATAGCCATGAAGAACGCTCTGATCATTTCCGCCGCCGCCCTGTTTGCGGGTTCCGCCGCGCTGGCCGGCAATATCGACTTCACCGCCGTCGACACGAATGGCGACAACCAGCTGACGCTGGACGAGGTGCAGGCCGAGAAGCCGGAAGTCACCCAGGAAGACTTCGACGCCTATGACGCGGACGCCGACGGCTTCCTGTCGGAGGACGAATTCGACACCTGGAAGGAAGAGAAGAAGCGCGCCGACGACATGTCGGACTCCGGCTCCATGGAAGAGCCCGAGGCTGACGACACCTACTAGGGCGTCACGCCTTTCCAATCGGGAAAACCCCGGCGCGCCCGCGCCGGGGTTTTTTCTATGCGCAATCAAGTTGATAGGGTCAGAAAAATTTGGGCCGCCCCGGTTTCGCCCAATTTTAGACTTGAAAGCGACACCTCAATTTGCGCTATTCATCCCGCTTGGGGAGCAAGACTAAATAACAAGCCGCGCCTGACGCCCCCGCTCGGCGCTTTTCGCGTATGGGAGGATTCGTCCACTATGAAAAAGACCCTGATCATCACCACAGCCGCCCTTTTCGCCGCGTCCGCCGCCATGGCTGACCATCACGAAGAGAAAGAGGACAAGTTCGCCGCCGCCGACACTGACGGCAACGGCGCCCTGTCCTGGGAAGAAGTTGCGGCCGCCAAGGAAGACGCAACCGAAGCCGATTTCGCTGAAGCCGACACCGATGGCAGCGGCGACCTCAGCAAGGATGAAGTCGACGCTTGGCACGCCGCGCATGACGCGGAAAAGATGGATGATGGCATGGAAGACCATGACATGTCCGACGACAGCGAAGCCGAATAAGCCTCGCTTTCGCGTAAACAGACCTTGCAGAGAAACCCCGGCGCGCCGCGCCGGGGTTTTTCATGTCCGGTATTCATCTTTCAACAGGCCGTAGATCAGGCTGTCACGCAGTCCGATATGGGTCTTCCACGCCTGCCGCAGCCGCCCTTCCAGCCGAAAGCCCAGCCGCACGACCACGCCGATCGAGGCCGCATTGTCCGGATCGATATCGGCGAAGACCCGGTGCAGCCCCATCTCCGCGAAACCGTGGGCCAGCACGGCCTGCGCGGCTTCGCCCGCATAGCCGCGGCCCCAGCGGTCCCGGCGCAGGATAAACCCGATCTCGGCCACGCCTTGCCGCGCCCGGCCCAGCGTTACCCAGCCCAGCGCCTCGCCTCCATCCTCGGTAATCGCCCAGGTGGCGTAGGGCTCCCCGGCCGCGTTTTCGGCCGCATAGGCCAGCGTCTGCTCCACCGTTTCATGCGGGCCGCCTGACCAGTATTTCATCACCCCGGGATCGGAGAAGGCGGCATGCAGGGCGGCGCCGTCCTCGCCCGCCAGAGGGCGCAGCGTCAGGCGGTCTGTGGCGAGGGCGGGCAAAGAGGCCATGGCGGGAACCGTTCCGGGCGATGCGCCGTTCTTCTGGCGCGTCACTCTACTAGCCCCGGAACACGCAATCGCGCCAGCCATGAGCCAGAACAAACTCAAGACCTATCTCGAAAAACGCGATTTCCGCAAAACGCCCGAGCCGGACGGCTCGAAGGCGAAATCCTCCGACCGCCCGGTCTTCGTGATCCAGAAGCACGCGGCCTCCAGCCTGCATTACGATTTCCGGCTGGAGATTGACGGCGTTCTGGTCAGCTGGGCCGTGCCCAAAGGCCCGTCCATGGATCCCGGCGACAAGCGCCTGGCCGTGCGGACCGAGGATCACCCGCTCGACTACAAGGATTTCGAGGGCGTGATTCCGGAAGATGAATATGGCGGCGGCACGGTCATGGTCTGGGATGGCGGTCCCTATAAAAACCTGATGTCGGACAAGGACGAGCCGCTCTCGATGGAGGAATCGCTCGCCAAGGGCCATGTCGAGGTGTGGCTGGAGGGGGAGAAGCTGACCGGCGGCTGGGCGCTGATCCACGCCAAGCTGGGCGGGGAGAAGAAAAACTGGCTGCTGACCAAGATCGACGATGACGAAGCCGACGCCCGCCGCAATCCGGTGAGCACGGATACCAAATCCGCTCTCACCGGCCGCACGATGAAACAGATCGCGGACGAGGAAAGCGAATGAGCGACCCGCTCGCCGATCTTTCCGGGGAGGACCGGGAGAAGGTCCGCGATCAGGCTTTCCCGGACTGGGTGGACCCGCAGCTCGCCGTGCTGACCGATGAGTATTTCTCCGACGAGAACTGGATCTATGAGCGCAAGCTGGACGGGGTACGGCTGCTCGCCTTCCGCAAGAACGGCAAGGTGAAACTCTATAGCCGCAACAAGAACCGCAATGACGATACCTATCCCGAGATCGCCGAGGCGCTGGAAGGCGGCCCGGACCTGATTATCGATGGCGAGGTCGTGACGTTCGACGGCGATGTCACCAGCTTCTCGAAGCTGCAGGACCGCATGGGCATCCATGACGCCGAACGAGCGAGGGCCTCCGGCGTCCCGGTCTATTTCTACGCTTTCGATATCCTGCATTTCGACGGGTCCGATGTGTCCCGCCTGCCCCTGCGCGCCCGCAAATCCGTGCTGCGCGGCGCGTTGAAATTCAAAGACCCGATCCGCTTCACCGAGCACAGGAACGAGGACGGCGAAACTTTCTTCCGTGAGGCCTGCCGGAAGGGGTGGGAAGGCCTGATCGCCAAGAAGGCGAACGCCCCCTATCGCTTCAAGCGCTCGAAAGACTGGCTGAAATTCAAGTGCGACAAGGGCCAGGAGCTGGTCATCGGCGGCTATAGCGAGCCGGAAGGCTCCCGCATCGGCTTCGGCGCGCTGCTGCTCGGCTATTACGAGGATGGCGACCTGAAATATGCCGGCCGCGTCGGCACCGGCTTCGACGATCAGTTCCTGGAGGAATTCGGCGCGAAGCTTAAGAGCGCCGAACGCAAGACTTCGCCTTTCGCCAACCCGCCCGACGACAAGGACGTGCACTGGGTGCAGCCCAAATTCGTCGGCGAAGTCGGCTTCACTGAATGGACCGGCTCGGGGAAATTACGTCATCCGCGCTTTCTGGGACTGCGCGATGACAAGGACCCGAAATCGGTGGTCCGGGAGCGCCCGAAATGAGCAAGAGTCAGACGGTGAAGGTCGGCAATCACGAGGTGGAAATTTCCAGCCTCGACAAGGTGCTGTTCCCGGACGAGGGCGTCACCAAGGGCGATGTCATCGAATATTATTCCGATATCGCGGAATTGGCCCTGCCCTATCTCGAAGACCGCGCCCTTACCTTCAAACGCTATCCCGACGGGCTGAAGGGCGAGGGCTTCTATCAGAAACACGCCCCCGACTACGCGCCGGACTGGATCAAGCGCGTCGATTTCGACAAGCGAGAGGGCGGGTCCATGACCCAGCTTTCCGCCCATGCGGAGGGTGACCTCGTCTGGATGGCCAACAATGCCGGCATACTGGTCATCCACGCCCCGCTCGCCCGCACCGACAAGCCCGACCACCCGGACGTCATGGTTTTCGACCTCGATCCGTCAGAGGATTACTCGGACACGGTCCGCAAGGTGGCGCTGGAGCTGAAAGGGATCCTGGAAGACCGGGATCTCAAATCCTTCGTGAAGACCACCGGCTCGCGCGGCTTCCATATCTGCGTGCCGCTGCGCCGCGATCATGATTTCCAGGAGATGCGGGACGAGTCCCGCCGCATCGCCAAGGAACTGGAAGAACACTGCCCGGACGCCACCACCACCCAGCACCGCAAGAAAAAGCGCGGCGGCAAGATCTTCATCGACACCTACCGCAACGCGTACGGCCAGACCCGCGTCGCCCCCTATTCGCTGCGCGCCAGGGACGGCGCCCCCATCGCCTGCCCGCTCGACTGGGACGAACTGAAATCCAGCGACATCCACCCTCAGCAATACACCATAAAAAATATCCGCCAGAGGCTCGGCCAGAAGACCGACCCCTGGGCGGATTTTCTAAAAACTCACAATCGTCTGAAGCTGACGGGCTAGGCCTCGTCGCTGCGCCCGTGATAGCGCGCGGCGGCCTTGTCCTTCGGATCGGGCTTGTCCTCGTCCATATATTCCTCCTGCTCGGAGAAATTGCGGTCTTCCTTGGGCTTTTCGTCGGACTTGGTGACACGCGTCGCGCCGGCCGGGCGCTCAAACGCCCGCTTTTCCTCGTCACGCGAGCCGATATCGCGGTTCATCTCGCCGCCGGCGCGGCCGCCTTGGCCCGCGGGAGGCTGGTCCGCCAGATCAATATCGCTGTGAAGCTGTTCTTCACGCGTTGTCGGCTGCTGATAGCGAAGGTCTTTTTTGGGCTGTTTCGCCTGATCGGCCATGGGGTTCATCCTCCATCTTATCGTTTGGAGAATGAACGGGACGGGCGCGGCGACTGTTCCGGACCGATTCAGGAGGCCGCGGCCTGCTCCCGTTCCAGCTTCTTACGCTCGCTGGCGCGCACCTTTTTCGACTCGCTGCGCAGCTGGCCGCATGCGGCGAAGATGTCGCGGCCGCGCGGGGTGCGGATGGGGGAGGCGTAGCCGGCCTTGTTGATGACTTCGGCGAACGCCTCGATCGTCTCCCAGTCGGAGCACTCATACGGGCTGCCGGGCCAGGGATTGAACGGGATCAGGTTGATCTTGGCCGGGACGCCTTCCAGCAGCTTGACCAGCGCCCGCGCCTCGGCCGGGGAGTCATTGACGTCCTTCAGCATGACATATTCGAACGTCACCCGCTTGGAATTGCCGAGATCCGGATAGGCGCGGATCGCGTCCATCAGCTGCTCGAGCGGGAATTTCTTGTTCAGCGGCACCAGCTCGTCGCGCAGGGGATCGTTGGTGGCGTGCAGGCTGATCGCCAGCATGGTGCGCGTGCGCTCGCCCAGCTCCACGATCTTGGGCACCACGCCGGAGGTGGAGACGGTGATGCGGCGGCGCGAAATGGCGATGCCGTCGCCGTCCGCGATCACGTCGATGGCGTCGGAGACGTTGTCGAGATTATAGAGCGGCTCGCCCATGCCCATGAAGACGATATTGGTCAGCCGCCGGTTCTCGGTGCTGGTCGGCCATTCCTCCAGATCGTCGCGGGCGACCATGACCTGCGCCACGATCTCCTCGGCGGTGAGGTTGCGCACCAGCGCCTGCGTGCCGGTATGACAGAAGGTGCAGTTCAGCGTGCAGCCGACCTGGGAGGAGACGCACAGCGCCCCGGCCCGGCCCACGTCCGGGATGAAGACCACTTCGGCCTCCACGCCCGGCGACATGCGGATCAGGTATTTCCGCGTGCCGTCCACGCTGACCTGACGGTCCACGATCTCCGGCCGCTCCAGCGTGAAATGCTCCGCCAGCTGCACCCGCAGGTCCTTGGAGATGTCGGTCATCTCCGAGAAATCGGTCATGCCGTAATGATAGATCCAGCGCCAGAGCTGGCTGGCCCGCATTTTCGACTTCTTCTCGTCCACGCCCATTTCGATCAGGGCTGCGCGCAGCTTCTCGCGCGTCAGGCCGACAAGGGACGGCCGGGCGTCAGGCGCGGCGGGCCGCGCGGTGGAAAGGTCGAGCGTTACGGTCATTGCGCGCGCATATAGCGGTTTGCGCGGGATTTTGCGAGGGCGGGGCCTCAGTCGCCCCCTGAGATCAGCGCCTCGAACCGCTTCTGCATCTCCTCCGGCGGCACGTCTTCCAGATGCTGGGCCAGGAACCATTGATGGCCGAACGGGTCGGCGATCATCGCCGTGCGCTCGCCGTAGAACTCGTCCTGCGGCGGGCGGACCAGCTCGGCCCCCGCCTTCTGGGCGCGCTCCGCGGCCGCATCGGCGTTCTCCACGGCCAGGTGCAGCTTGACCGGCGTGCCGCCCAGCGTCTGCGGCCCGACCGCGCCCATATCGGGATATTCATCGGCCAGCATGAATACGGACCCGCCGATCTTCATCTCCGCATGGCCGATCTTGCCGGAGGGCTCGGTCAGGCGGAACAGCTCTTCGGCGCCGAAGGCGGCCTTGTAGAATTCAATCGCCTTTCCGGCGTCTGTCATCACCAGGTGCGGGGTCAGGGCGGGTGCGCTGGACATGGGTCGTCTCCTGCTCGCGGTTGCCGCGCCCGATTATGAGCGCGCTCGAACCACCTAGCAATCGGCGCCCGAAACGCCGAGGACGCAGCCCGGCTTTTCCGGGGCCATGTCCATGGGCTGTTCGGCGTTGCGGCGGCGCATTTCGCGGCGCTGTTCAAGGATGGCCTCGAACTCGGCCTCGCGGATCACGCGCACCGGCATGTCGCGGTCGGCAAGTTCGGCCGGGGTCACCCCCGCGCAGACCTCGTCATGTTCGGGATCGTCAGGGTCCAGCTTGCGGCATTCCAGGGAGCGCACGGCCCGGTCCAGCGCCGCGCCCGGCGGCAGGCCGTCACGGAACGGCGCCAGCCGGCCGGAAGACTCGCCCTCGTTC
>NZ_JACESD010000015.1:0-53595 GCF_013911995.1 Euryhalocaulis sp. | reverse complement strand
GGAGAGGCTGCGGGCGCGGCGGGTTCGGCCTGCGGCGCTTGCGGGGCGGCGGGCGTCTGCGCCGGCGGTGATTGCCGGCGGCGCTTGGAAAGCGCGCCCCGGATGATGGAATCCAGAGATTCCGGGCGCACCGGCTTGATCAGATAGCCCGCGAAGCCGCGATCGGTCAGACCGGAAATCTGCTCGCGCTCGGCGGGCGACAGCAGCGCCACGGCGCGGCGCGCCCGCCCCACAGCTTCCTCGCCATCCCCGGCCCATGACGCATCGATCAGCAGCGTCGCGCCGCGATCCTCCTGAACCGCCTTGCGCGCCTCCACCCGCGTCATCACCGTGCGCACCCGGCCGCCCAGATGGCGAATCTGTTCGCCCAGCGCCTCGCGCACGATGGCCGAGCGCGAGGCCACGATCAGATTGGTCGGGACGGGCGGTTCGAAACTCTTCCGGCGGATCGCCCCGGCGACGGGCAGGCGGGCGCGGAACGTGGCCCCGCCCAGCGCCCCGTCCTCCAGCGTCAGTTCGCCGCCCATGGCCGCGATCAGGCGGCGCGCGATGGCAAGGCCAAGGCTTGGCGCGGCGTCGCCCGCCGCGGCCCCGGAGCCCGGCGTCGAATAGCCGTCGAATATGGATTCCCGGATGGCTTCGGATGCGCCCGCCCCGGTGTCCGAGACGATGAACTCCAGCACTGTCCGGCCGTCGGACTGTTCGGCGGAGGCGCGCAGCAGGGCGCCGCCGCGCTCGGTGAATTTCACCGCATTGCCCAGAATGTTCAGCAGGACCTGCCGCAGCCGCCCCTCATCGGCGGTGACGACCGCCGGAAGACCGGGATCGATGATCACCGCCAGCTCCAGTCCCTTTTCTGCGGCCTGCGGCGCGAGAAGCTCCACGGCGGACCGGGCCAGCCGCGCCGGGTCGAAATCCGTGGTCTCCAGCGCCACGCCCTCGGCCTCCAGCTTGGAGATGTCCAGAATATCATTGACCAGATTGAGCAGGTGCTTGCCGGATTCGCGTATCGCGGCGGCGTATTCCTGCTGGTCCGGCTTCAGGCCGCTGCCTTCCAGCAACTCCGTCATGCCCAGTATGCCGTTCAGCGGCGTGCGCAGCTCATGCGTGACGGCAGACAGGAACAGGCGCGTGGCGCGCCGGGCGTCCGCGTCCCTGATTTTCTGATCCTGATCCCGGTCCGCCAACGCCGTTCCGTCCCCTGAGCCGCAGATTTTGCGCGAAATCGCGGTGGAAGGTGACGGCGGGAAGTTAAAATATCGCTCCCATCCGCCCCCTCGCGTCTTGAACCCGGCGCGCCGGCGTGACGATATCGGCGGCGGGCGGGCGCCGCCGCGCCGCTGGAGGAGGACCGGCAAACATGGCCGACCATGACGATATCCTGATCGCGCTCAGACGGATCACGCGCGCCATCGATCTCCGCTCCCGCCAGCTTCTCAAGGAAACCGGGCTCACCGCGCCCCAGCTTGTTGTCATCCAGACCCTGCGCCGCCAGGGCCCCATGCCGGCCAGCGCGCTGGCGCGTCAGGTCTCGCTCAGCCAGGCGACGGTGACCACGATTCTCGACCGTCTGGGAAAGGCGGAGCTGGTCACGCGCTCGCGCACGGGAAGCGATCGCCGCGTGGTCACGGTGGCGCTGACAGAGAGCGGCGCCGCCTGCGCCGCCGAGGCGCCGGAACTGCTTCAGGCGGGTTTCCTGTCGCGTCTCAATACGCTGGAGAGCTGGGAGCGCCACATGCTGGTCGCATCCCTGCAACGCATCGCCGCCATGATGGACGCGGAAGATCTGGACGCCGCGCCGTTCCTGGAGGTCGGCGATATCGCCCGCAAATAGCGGCGTCTCGATTGACGCGCGCGTCAACTGCGCCCGCAGCGTTTAGAAATGAAAACATCAAACGGTGTTGCAATGTTGCACCAACGCAAGGCGCATGACGCGGTGCTTTTATCCTTTTGATATATAAAGCCTTGATCATAAACAATTAATTTATGATAAGCCGCGTCCGTGGCGGGAATGCCCCCTGCGCGGCCGCGCCGGCTTCGCGCGATAAACGCCTGCGCACCGGCGCGCACACCGTTTGAGTTCAAAGGGTTTTGCCGTATACCGCGCCGCGTTGGCCGAGAGGTCGACGCGATGTCCGGACTCCTGATTTTCCGAGTGATCCGGATCTCGTTCAAACGCGCGGGCCCCGGCCAGAACCGCCCCGCGCCACGCCGTCCTGAGGCAGCGTCAATTCAAAATCCAGAACCGCGAAAAGGGGGCTGATCAAACGCTCATGCTGAAGCAACGCGCACTTGCAACCACAATTCTTTCGGCCACCGCCGTCGCCATGACGGCCGGCGCCGCCCACGCCCAGATTGACGAGATTACCGTCACGGCGACCAAGCGGACCGCCACCGCCCAGTCCATCCCGGTCACGGTTCAGGCCGTTGACGAGGAGGCGCTCGACGAACTGAATATCGGCAATTTCACCGATTATGTCCGCCAGCTGCCGAACGTGACGTTCGCCGGCCGCGGCCCGGGCCAGAACACCGTCTATATCCGCGGCATGGCCGTGCAGCCGATCGGCGTTCAGCTGTCCGGCGCGCAGGGCTCCCCGCCCAACGTCGCCCTTTATCTGGACGAACAGCCGGTCACCGCGCCGGGCCGGAACCTGGACGTTTACGCCACCGACCTTGAGCGGATCGAGGTCCTGCCCGGACCGCAGGGCACGCTCTATGGCGCGTCATCACAGGCCGGCACGATCCGCCTGATCACCAACAAGCCGCAATTCGACGAATTCGGCGCCGGTTTCGACGCCTCCATGTCCTTCACCAAGGACGGCGAGATGTCGAACGGCATCGAGGCCTATGTGAATATCCCGGTCGTCGAGGACAAGCTGGCCTTCCGCGCCGCGTTCTACGACATCAACCAGGGCGGCTATATCGACAACGTGCCCGGCACGTTCACCACCGATCCCTCGGTCAACCCGCTGTCCACCGCCACGCCGGACGCGGTTTATTACGAGACCGCGGTCAACACCGATCTGGCCGAAGAAGACTTCAATGACAGCTTCTATCAGGGCGCGCGGCTGAGCCTGGCCTGGAACATCAATCCGGACTGGGACCTGCTGGTCCAGCACACCCGCCAGAAGTTGGGCGCGGACGGCGTGTTCGACTACGACCCCGATGTCGGCGATCTGGACGTGACCCGCTTCTTCCCGGACGAGCTGGACGACAAGTTCAACCAGACCTCCTGGACGCTGAACGGCCGTCTGGGCATGCTGGATCTTGTCTATACCGGCGCGTATCTGGACCGTGAGGTCAATCAGTCGATTGACTATACCGGCTACAATAATTCCGGCGCCTTCGTTTCCTATTACACCTGCACCTATTCGAATCCCGACTATGTCGTGAATTACGGGATCGATCCGCGCTTCATCACGCCGGGCGGCCGCGAATGCCTGGACCCGGTCAAGGGCGCGAAAGTGTTTCAGGAACATTCCCGGAATACGCATGAATTCCGCTTCAACACGCCGGAAGAGAATCGCTGGCGCGTGACCGCGGGCGTTTTCTATGACGATTTCGAAATCGAGACCCAGGACGACTTCCTGTACCTGGCCACCCCTGATCTTGGCTTCGTCCGAAACGGTCCGATCGAGGCGGCGAACAATATCAACGACCAGACCCGGGCGCCGGGCGTGGCGTTCTTCAACGACATCACGCGCACGGAAGAACAGCTTGCCTTCTTTGGCGAATTCTCGTTCGACCTGATCCCGAATACGCTGACCGCCTCTGTCGGGGCGCGCCGGTATAATTTCGATCTGGACTATACCGGCTCGTCCAACTTCGCGACCGGCATCTTCCAGGGCGATCCGGCCAATGGCGTGACCGATCTGGATCTGGGCCGCGACTATGACGTCTCCGGCGGCCATACCCCGGAACCGCGCGAGCTGAATGGCGAGATCTACCGCCTGAACCTCGCCTGGACGCCGACGCAGGACCTGTTGTTCTACGGCACCTATTCGGAAGGCTTCCGTCCTGGCGGTTTCAACCGCGGCGGCGGTCTGGCCTCGGTCAATCCCACCTTCCCGACCGTGGACACCTTCTACACCACCGACGATGTCGTGAATTACGAGCTGGGCTGGAAAACCCGGTTCCTGGACAACACGGTGCAGTTCAACGGCAGCGCCTATTTCATCGAATGGTCGGACATGCAGGTTTCGCGGTTTGACCCGCAGAACGTGTCGATCCTGACCTTCATCGAAAACGCCGCCGACTCCGAAATCTTCGGCGTCGAGGGCGACATCACCTGGATGCCGACGGCGAACCTGACCCTGAACGGCGCGTTCTCGTACAACGATACGGAACTGACCAACGTCAAGGCGCAGATCGCCGAACTGGCCCCGGTCGGCAGCCAGCTGCCGCTGGTGCCGGAGTTCCAGGGCACGCTCCGGGCGCGTTACGAGTGGATGATGGGCGATTACGACCTGTTCGCGCAGGGCGCGGTCCAGTACGCCGGGGACAGCTTCTCCTCCCTGCTCGCGGATGTCCGCGAGAAGCAGGACAGCTACTCCACGGGCGATCTCTCCGCGGGCATCGGCAAGGATAACTGGCAGGCCCAGATCTTTGTCGAGAATGTCTGGGACGAACGCGCCGAGCTGTTCATCAACACGCAGGACGATATTCGCCGGATCACGACGAACCGTCCGCGCACCGTCGGTCTGCGCGTCTCCTACGACTACTAGGAGCCGCAACGGCCGAAGGGCTTAACCTCGGGAGGGGCGATCCGCTAGGGTCGCCCCTTCTTTTATGAGCACACTTTTTCCAGCGCAGACGAGGATTTGACCGCCCATGGCAACCGACGCCGCCAATGACGCCGAAAGCGCGGTGACCGAGGCCAAGGCCCTGCTGCAACAGGGCCGGCCGGAACAGGCCGCTCAGGCGGCGGAAACAGCCCTTGCCCGCGAAGCCGATCACGCAGAGGCGCTCTATATACTTGCCGTCTGCCGGCGTTACCTGAAACAGCCCGGCGCGGCGCAGGAAACGCTGGACCGTCTGAAAAACGCCCGCCCCGGCTATGGCCGCGCCTTTCAGGAAGAAGGCCATATGCGGCGCGAGGCCGGCGAAACAGAAGCGGCCCTCGCCGCCTATGAACAGGCGGTGCAGGGCAATCCGGGCCTCGGCGCCAGCTGGAAGGCGCTCGCCGAACTCTACCGTGAAACCGGACAAGGCGATGCGGCCGCGCGCGCGGAAGCGCAATTCCAGCGCCTCTCCGCCTTGCCGCCGGAGCTGGTCTCGGTCACCAGCTTCATGCACGAAGGCAGGCTGATGAAGGCCGAGCAGCTGTGCCGCGCCTTCCTGCAGAAGCATCCGCACCATCTGGAAGCCATGCGCTTGCTGGCCCAGCTGGGGCTGAGACTGGGCGTTCTGGACGACGCCGAATTCCTGCTGGATAGCGCGCTGGAATTCGATCCGGATTTCGTGCTCGCCCGCATCGATTATGTCGAGGCGCTGCACAAGCGGCAGAAATACGCCGAGGCTCTGGAACAGGCGAAAATCCTTCTGCGCACCGACCCGGAAAATCCGGCCTTCAAGTCTCTCTACGCGAATCAGGCGATGGCGGTGGGCGACTATGACGCCGCGCTGGGAACCTATGACGCGGTGCTGACCGCCATGCCGGACAATCCGCAAATCCATCTTGCCCGCGGCCACGCCCTGAAGACGATCGGGCGGCAGGACGAGGCCATCGAGGCCTATCGCGGCGCCCACACAGCCAAGCCGGACTTTGGCGACGCCTATTGGAGCCTTGCCAATCTCAAGACCTATCGCTTTGGCGATGACGAACTGGCCGCGATGCAGGCGCAGGAAGACGCCGCCGGGATCGCGCTGGAAGACCGCTTCCATCTCTGCTTTGCGCTGGGCAAGGCGTATGAGGATCGCGGCGATTACGAACAATCCTTCAAATTCTACGAGCGCGGCAACGCGCTGAAGAAACGCCAGACCCGCTACAAGGCCGAGGATACCGAGGCCGAGTTCGCCCGCCAGAAGACCGCCTGCCCGCCGGAGCTGTTTGCGGACAAGGCCGGCATGGGCGCCGACGCGCCGGACCCGATCTTCATCGTCGGCCTGCCGCGCGCCGGATCGACGCTACTGGAGCAAATTTTGGCCTCACACTCTCAGGTGGACGGGACGCTGGAACTGCCGAACATCCTGGCGCTGGCGCACCGGCTGAACGGACGCCGGAAAGTGACGGACGAGCCGCGCTATCCGGGCATCCTCGCCGAGCTGTCAGCCGAACAACTGGAAGAGCTGGGCCGGAAATATATCGAGGACACGCGCATCTACCGCGAGGGCGCGCCCTTCTTCACCGACAAGATGCCCAATAATTTCCGGCATATCGGCCTGATCCGGCTGATCCTGCCGAACGCCAAAATCATCGACGCGCGCCGCGACCCGATGGCGTGCTGCTTCTCCGGCTTCAAACAGCTCTTCGCCGAGGGGCAGGAATTCACCTACGGCCTCGACGAGATCGGCCGCTATTATCGCGGCTATGTCGAGCTGATGGACCACTGGGACGAAGCCGCGCCGGGCGAAATCCTGCGCGTGCGTTACGAGGACGTGGTCGATGACCTGGAAAGCCAGGTCCGCCGCATCCTCGATTTCTGCGGCCTGGAGTTCGAGGAGGCTTGCGTGAATTTCCACGAAACCGACCGCGCGGTCCGCACCGCCAGCTCCGAACAGGTGCGCCAGCCGATCAACCGCAAGGGCGTCGAACAATGGCGCCATTTCGAACCCTGGCTGGACCCGCTGAAAGCGGCGCTCGGACCGGTTCTGGAGCGGGAAACGCGCTAAAGCTTGCAAGAATTCGTCATCAGCGCGTTATAGTTTCCGATACAAGCGTTCGACGTTGGGAAATGACGAAGCCGGTCCTGATGAAATTCTTCCTCGCCACCCTCGCCGCATTGATGCTTCACACCGGCTCCGCCGCCGCGGCGCCGGGCGATCAGATCAGCCTGATGCTTGAAGTCACACTGGCCTATGACCTGCCGGGCGAGACGAAAGCCTCGCGGAGCTGGGAGACGCAGGTCCGGCTGACCGAGGGCGAAACGTCCATGCTGGATGTCAGCCTGGCCGAGGCGCCGCCGCAAACGCTGCTGATCACCGGCAGCCGCGACGAAGACACCGCCAATCTGGAATTCGAGCTGAAGCGCGGCGAGGAGCAGGCCGAACAGACCCTCGCCAAACCCGTCCTGACCGTGGGCGAAGCGAAAAAGGCGAGCGTGAAAATCACCGAAATCCAACACTACGAGTCGCTGGAAATCGCCGCCACGCCCTTCTGGTAAACCGGCGCCGACTAGCGCGCCGACGCGGCGCGGCTTCCCGACTGACCCGCATAGCTTTCCGGCGGGGCGCGGCGGTGGCTGAGGGCTTCGGCGATGTGGACGCGGCGGACCGAATCCGCGCCGTCGAGATCGGCGATGGTGCGGGCCACCCGCAGGGTGCGGTGATAGGCGCGGGCGCTGAGCTTCATCTTTTCGGCGGCCTTGGCCAGGAGCGCGCGGCCCGCCTCGTCCGGGGCGGCGACCTGTTCGATCATGGCGGTGGTGATGTCCGCATTGGTGTGGCCGCCTTCCGCGCCCTCACCGCGTGAAAGCTGGGCGGAGCGCGCGGCGGCAACGCGGGCGGCGACCTCGGCCGAGCCTTCGGCGGGCGGCGGCAGGGCGAGGTCGGCGGCGCTGACGGCGGGCACATCGATCTGCAAATCGATGCGGTCCATCATCGGGCCGGAAATCCGCGCCTGGTAATCGATGGCGCAGCGCGGACCGCGCTTGCAGGCAATGCCGGAAACGCCGCCATCGCCACAGCGGCACACGCACGTTGCCTTCTTTCCAAATTTCATTTGGTCAATAAAAACAATAAGAAAACTTCCATGCTTGAGCGAGTCCGCCTCCTTGGGAGAGCAGATTAAGTGGCGGCGGCGACAGCTTGGAATGCGCCAGAAGGATGTCGCGGAGCTGCTTGGCGTGAACGTCTGGACGGTCGGAAACTGGGAGAAAGGCGTCTGCGGACCCCAGATAGAGCATTGGCCGCGGGTGATTGAGTTTCTGGGCCGGGATCCGTTTCGAAAGCCGCGGTCGCTGGGAGAACATATCCTCCGCGAAATGCGTGCGCGGGGGCTCTCATATAAAGCGTTCGCGAAAGAGATCGGCATGAGTCCAAAGACTCTCGCGAAAATCGCCAAGGACGAGTATGGCGTTATCGATCCGCGCGTTAGGTTCGCGTGTCACGCATTATGCCGAAAATATGAGATCCAAAAGATATAGTTTCAGGACTTTCTAGGCTGCGTGAAAAAATTTGAACCCGTATCGAGCCGAGGCGATATGCAGCTTAAACAGGAAGCTCTGCGAGTTGATGGTAGCGCATGGTGATGGAGCGATTGATTTTTAGATGGGCGAATGCAGACTCAATGTGATCGCGCTAGGAGTGGCGTTCGGTGTCAGGGAATTGCGTTCTTTCGGTTCGAGCACGAGTGATGAGGAGTTTGACGAGGCGCTGTTCGAGATCGATGCAAATCCGGTCGATGTCATACGCTTTGTCGGTCAACAGCGCTGTCGACATCTGTTCGGGCAGATTGATTAAGATTCATAGGTTGATGTCGGCCGTCTCGCCGAACGCCATGTGGAAGGCGATGCGGCGGCCGAAGGCGGCGGCGACACAATGAACCTTACTTGGTGAACCTGTCCCGCATTTCAGTTGCCGTATTTCTCTGGAACGTCGCGCCATGGCGCGCGCGTTTTCAGCCGCCAAAGAATGCCGTTGATGATATTGCGGTTGTCCGCGGACGGACGGACGCCTCGCCCGCGCTCGCCGGGCGTTCGTTCGAGGAGCGGGAGTTCCACAACCCCACCATTCCGTTTCGCTTAGATCACCATGACTAAAACTCCGCCTTCAAATGTCGATTCAAGGGGCGATCGCCTGAAGATGAGGATGATCAATATGCCTACCACCACCGCTTATATCGGTGCAGCCATCGCTGAAATCTCGGGATGCTTCGCATTCTGGGCGTGGCTCCGCCTCGACAAGCCGGTTTGGTGGGTTCTTCCGGGAATGGCGTCACTGGCCTTGTTCGCCTTCCTACTCACGCTGGTCGATAGTCCCGCCGCCGGACGCGCATTTGCAGCCTACGGAGGGGTTTATATCGCAAGTTCGCTCGCCTGGTTGCGGCTGATCGAGGGGGTTAAACCGGACCGCTGGGACTTAATCGGCGCTGCCGTCTGCCTCATCGGAGCCGCTATCATTATCGCTGCGCCCCGGCCGCCCAACTGATTTGTCCACGCCGCCTAGACAGGACGGTCGCCCGCCAGAGCGTCAATAACCGGGCAGTCTTTGGCCTCTCCGCCCTCGCAATCCCTGACCAATCGCGTCAGACTCGTCTCAAGCTTCCTGAGATCGCGGATCTTGGCCTTGATCGAGGCCAGATGGCTGCTCGCCATGTCCAAGACCTCTCCGCAGGTAAATTCGCTCGAGTTCATCAGCGACAGCAAGGCGCGAATTTCTGCGACAGAAAAGCCCAGCTCACGGCCCCGCATGACAAATCCCAATTGGGCCTGATCTTCGGGCGAATAGAGCCGGTGGCCGCTATCTGTCCGGTCAGGTTCCGGCAAAAGGCCGATCCTCTCGTAATAGCGGATCGTCTCGATATTGCAGCCGCTGCGCCGGCCCAGTTCTCCCCGCTTCATCGCCTCTCGCGGCTTCGTGATCGCCATCGCTGATTCTCCCGCTTGAACCTGTAGTTGCTACAGACCTTAGAAGTGAGATGGAATCGATGGAAGCGCAAGGCTGAGTACATGAACGGACGGAAGACAGGGGATGTCTGGTTTGCCTTTGGCGGCGCGGCGGGCGCGGCGCTGGCTTCGACCTGCTGCATCGTGCCGCTGGCTTTGGTTCTGACCGGCGTCAGCGGGGCCTGGATTGGCAGCCTGACGGCTCTCGAACCCTATAAACCCTATTTCATTACCGCCGCTCTGGCGCTCATCGGCCTTGGATTCTGGCGGGTCTATTTCGTTCAGAAAAACGACTGCCCAGAGGATGGTCGCTGCGCGCGGCCGGCGGCCCGCCGCATAACGAAAATCGTTCTATGGCTATCAGCTTTTCTCGTCAGCCTCTCGGCCACGATTGGCTGGTGGGCTCCGTTCTTTTACTGAGAAAGGAAACCCGATGATCAAAACGCTCATTCTTTCACTTGCGCTGGCCGCTCCGGCTCTGGCAGCCGCGCCGCCTCCAGCCAGCGCTGCGGGCCTTAAGGCGAGCGCAGCCGTTCAAACTCAAAGGGTCAAATTCGCGATTGAAAACATGACATGCGCCACCTGTCCGATCACGGTTAAAACCGCCATGAAACGGGTGCGCGGCGTGCAATCTGTCGAAATCGATTTCAACCAGAAGACCGCCATTGTCCTTTTCGACCCGTCTGTCGCGACCGTTTCAGATATCGCCAGCGCCTCCACGAAGGCCGGGTATCCGGCGCAGGCGATCGAAACCTGATGATGCGCCTGTCGACCATCACCTGCCCTGAGTGTGGTCATTCCGAGCAGGAAACCATGCCTCTTGATGCGTGCCAGTTCTTCTATGACTGCAAGGGGTGCGGCGCGCTTCTTCGGCCCGAGAATGGCGATTGCTGCGTATTTTGTTCCTACGGAACGGTCCCCTGCCCGCCGATCCAGGCCGCGCGGGCGGGAGGGGAACCGGCATGCTGCCCCGCGGAGGGAAATTCATGACTCGGGAATTCGATCTTGTCGTCATCGGCGTCGGTATGGCCTCGGTGAATGCGGCGCGTAAATGCGCTTCAGCCGGATGGTCGGTGGCTGTCATTGATGAACTTCCCTATGGGGGAACCTGCGCGCTTCGGGGCTGTGATCCGAAGAAAATGCTGCGGCGGGGCGCCGAAATCATCGACGGGGCCGCGCGCATGGAAGGCAACGGCGTAACGCCATCGGGCCTGAAAATCGATTGGCGGGAACTTGTCGCCTTCAAAAATTCCTTCACCGCCAAAATGCCGGACCGCATCGAAACCGGGCTGGAATCTCAGGGAATAACAACGTTCCATGGCCGGGCGCGCTTTTGCGCCGAAGACGCTCTGGAGCTTGAGGACGGTTCGGTTATCAGAGGCGGCAAAATTCTCATTGCGTCTGGAGCCAAACCACGCTCCCTCGACTTTGAGGGCGCCGGGCACCTTACCGACAGCACGGCGTTCATGGAGCTCGATACCTTGCCTGACCGGATAGTTTTTGTAGGCGGCGGGTTTGTTTCATTTGAGTTCGCCCATATCGCGGCCCGCGCTGGATCGGAGACGCTAATAATCGATCATGGCGACCGCCCCTTGAAGGCCTTTGACCCCGATCTGGTGGATCGCTTGGTTCAGCGCGGGCGTAAGGCGGGCGTTGGTTTTCAGTCACAAACCGAAATCTGCTCTGTCGAAGCGTCGGGAAGGGATTTCCGGGTCACGCTGTCAAAGGACGGGCATGAAGAAACCGTCAGCGCCAACCTTGTCGTGCACGGCGCGGGCAGGGTTCCCATGCTCGACGCCTTGGATCTGGAAAAGGGCGGTGTGGAATGGACCGAAAGCGGCGTATCGGTGACTGAACATCTGCAAAGCGTTTCAAATCCCGGAGTCTATGCGGCGGGCGACGCGGCGAATACGGCGGGCGCGCCCTTGACTCCGGTCGCAGTGATAGAGGGCAAGGTCGCCGCGTCGAACATGTTGAAGGGCAATAAGACCAAACCGGATTATCACGGCGTTCCGTCTGCCGTATTCACGATCCCCGAGCTTGCCAGAGTGGGTTTGTCGGAAAAGAAAGCGCAGGCGCGCGGTAACGCCCGGACCGAGTTCAACGATACGTCTGGTTGGTATTCAAATCTCCGGGTCGGAGAAACCTGCGCGGCGGCCAAAGTGATCATTGATGATGACACCGATGAAATTCTTGGCGCCCATCTATTGGGTCCCGGCTACAGCGAACTCATCAATATTTTTGCGCTCGCGATGCAAACGGGATTGAAATCGGCCGATCTGAAAAGATTGACCACGGCTTATCCCTCCATCGCCTCGGACTTGGGATCAATGCTCTAGACGTCTCCCTCTACCCCAATCCAGCGGACACGAACGTAAAAAGCACGAACCCGCTGACAAACGCGATGATGGAGACTTTGCTGTCACGATCGCTCTGGTGGGCCTCTTCCAGCATATCCTCGACGGCAGCGACCGTGAGCAACCCGGCCACGGCCGCCAACGCGAACATTTGGTAGCCATCCGGTGCTGGACGCAGCAGAAGATAAGAAGCCGCAGCCGCCCCCAGCACGGGGACGGCGAAAGAGGCGGAAAGCAGCAGCCGCCGGCGTCGCGGAATGTTCTTGTCCCGGAAATTTGCCACTGTCGCGTAGCCTTCCGGCAAGTCCGCCAAGACTTGACCCAAAGCCAGGATCAAAGCGAGCGATGGCGCCACGGCGGCGCCGGCCCCGATCATGATTCCATCGCTGAACAGATCGGCGCTGACAGCAAAATAAATCATCCACATGCGCTGACGGTCTTCTTCGCCCCCGCGAGCTAAGAGGCCGCTCAACCGGTCTATCAACAGATAGGCCCCGCCCCCGAGCGCAACGGCAAGACCGATCCACCAGCCAGAAAGTCCCTCCAGCACGCGGGGCATGAGCTCAATGGCGACAATTGCGATTGCTACGCCCGCGGCGGCATGGAGCGCCCAGTTAAGCCGCCTTGGAGAGGGTTTGCCCCACTCTGCCGCGACTCCTCCCGCAAAATTGCCGAAAGCCGGCAATAGGGCGAGGCCTATGACAATCAGGAACTGGGTGTCCATATCACGCTCTGATCAGCCTGGCTCTTCGCCATGGAAACGATGGAACGCTTCCGGTTGCGGTTTCGGTTCCGTCTGCCGGATCGGACGCGGCGCAAACCACCGGTGCAAGGCCGGCAAAACCAGCAGAGTCAGAACCGTTGAGGTGACAAGCCCGCCGATAACCACAGTCGCCAGCGGGCGTTGCACCTCGGCGCCGACTCCGCTTGCCAACAGGAGCGGACCCAGTCCCAGCGCAGTGGTCATCGCGGTCATAAGAACGGGTCTCGCCCGCAGCGTCGCCCCCTCGATCGCCAGCGCATCGGGATCACGCCCCTCCTGCGCGAAGCGATCAAGATAGCTGACCAGCACCATGCCATTGCCGAGAGCAATGCCAAACAGGGCGATAAAGCCCACGGTGGCCGGAACCGAGATGGGCAACCCGGCGATCCAGAGCGCCATGGCTCCACCGGTCAGCGCCAGCGGAATGTTGAGCAGAATCAGCAACGCTGATTTCAGTCGTCCGAACGCCAGCAACAAGATCAGCATGACGATGCCAAGCGTGATCGGAATGACCACAGCAAAGCGCTTGTTCGCCTGTTGCTGAAGCTCGAACTGACCGCCCCAGATCACGCGATATCCGGCAGGCAGGTCGAGCTCTTCGGCGATGCGCGCCTGACCGTCTTCCACGAAGGAACCGATATCGCGGCCTCGCACATTGGCTTGCACGGTGATGAAGCGTTCGCCGTTTTCCCGCGTCACCTGACGCGGGCCGACAACCGCTTCGATATCGGCGATCATGTCGAGGGTGATGCGCGCGCCGCCCGGCGTCTTAAGGACGAGATTGCGGATCGATTCCGGCGTGGCGCGCGCGCCTTCCTCATAGCGGACGATCACCGGGAACTGACGTACGCCTTCGAACACCGCCCCAGCTTCCGCGCCACCGACAGCGGCGCGGACGGAGGAAAGGGCGGCGTCCACAGTGACTCCGTAACGGGCGAGCGCGGCCCGGTCGAGGTCTATGCGGAGCTGCGGCGCACCGGTAATCTGGTCCGCCTGTACGTCCGTTGCGCCCTCGATAGAGCGGAGAAGGCCGGCAAGGTCTTGGGACGCGGCGAGCAGGCGGTCCATGTCGGGACCAAAAATCTTCACCGCCAGCTCGGCCTTGGTTCCGGTCACCAGCTCGTCCACCGACATGGCGATGGGCTGGCTGACATTGACCAGGACGCCCGGAAAGTCGGAAAGCTCCCGAGATATCTCGGTGCGCAGTTCCTCCGCGGTCAATCCTTCGCGCCATTGATTTTCCGGTTTCAGGGCCAGGAAAGATTCGGCGCTATTGGTCGGGTCGGCATGGGCGCCGATTTCACCTCGTCCGATGCGTGTCACCATTCGCTCGACTTCCGGAAAACTGGCGAGCACATAGTCCTCCACCCGCGTCATTGTTTCTTCCGCCTCGGTGAGGGAAATGGACGGCGCCATGGTGGTGCGCATCAGGATGTCGCCTTCTTCCAGCGTCGGAGTGAATTCCGAGCCCAGCTGCGGCAAGGCGAGACCGCCCATCGCCAGCAGCAGAACCGCCGTTCCCACCGCCAGCATGCGGCGGCGGATGAAGAAACCGGCGAGCGGCTGAACCATGTGTCCGATCCGTCCAACATCGCCCTCTTTCGAGAACTTGCGTCCGGGCCGCATCAGACCGCTGGCGATCGCCGGCGCGATCAACGCGGCATAGATTAGAGAACCTGTCATGGAGAGAGCGGCGGAGGCGGCCAACGGGCTGAACGTCTTGCCCGCCGGGCCCTGCAGGGCGAAGAGCGGCAAAAACACGACGATGACGACAGCCACGGCGGCGATCAGCGGGCCGATCACCTCGGTCGCCGCTTCGGCGACGGCGGTGCGCCGGTCCTCGTTTGGCCGATCCTTCAGCACGCGATCGACATTTTCAGCGATGACGATAGCGCCATCCACCATCATGCCAATGGCGATCGCCACTCCGCCCAACGACATGAGATTCGCAGAGATGCCGAGCACGTTCATCGCGATGAAGGCGAAGCCGACCGAGAACGGAATGGACAGCGCCACCACCAGGCTGGGCCGCCAGCCTCCGAGGAAGGCAAAGATGATCACGGCCACGAGAAGCGCGCCCTGCCAGAGCGCGGTGGTCACAGTCGACGAGGCCTTATTCACCAGCGCGCCCTGATCGTAATAGGGCACGGCTTTCACGCCTTCGGGCAGGTTGGAATTGATCTCCTCGAACCGCTCGCGGACATTGGCGATCACCTCTGAGGTGTTGGAGCCATAAAGCTTCAGCACCAGTCCCGCGACGACTTCGCCCTCGCCGTCGGCTGTCGCCAAGCCCTGACGGACGCCGCCGCCAATGGCGAGCTGGGCGACGTCCCGGACCCGGACCGGCGTGCCTTCCACGGTCTTGAGAACCACATTGCCGAGATCATCCAGCGAGCGGGCGAGGCCGATGCCGCGCACCACATATTGCTCGGAATCGACCTCGATAAATTGCGCGCCAGTGGTGCGATTGCCTTGGGTTAGCGCGGTCTCGACGTCGCCGATGGAAAGATCGTAGCGCAGCAGCGCCTCTGGATTGATGCGCACCTGGTATTGCTTCTCATAGCCGCCGAGCGACAGCACTTCGGTGACGCCAGGCACGCTCTGAAGCTGGTATTTCACCATCCAGTCCTGAATTTCTCGCATCTCGACAAGACTGCGTTCGTCCGTCTCGTCCACGAGATTGTAATAGAGGATGATGCCAAGACCGGTTGAAATCGGCCCCATCTGCGGATCGCCGAAACCTTCTGGAATCGCTTCACGCGCCTGGGCGAGGCGTTCGCCGACAATCTGGCGAGCGAAATAGATGTCGGTCCCGTCCTCGAAATAGATGTTCAGAACAGAAAGGCCGAAATTGGAGACCGAGCGGATTTCTTCCAGCCTTGGCAGACCAAACATCGCCCGCTCAAGCGGAAATGTGACATAGCGTTCGACCTCTTCAGGCGCGAGGCCCTCGGTCGGGGTGAAAACCTGCACGAGCGAAGGCGAGGTGTCGGGGAAGGCGTCGACGGGCAGCGCGCGAAACGCCCAGGCTCCGCCAATCGTCATGGCGAGCGCAGCCAGAATGGCGAGCATGCGCCCGCCAGCCACGCGATACATCAATCGAAACATGAGACTATTTCCTTTTAGTGCGCGTGACCGGACTCGAAGCCGCCTTTTTCAAGCTGGGCTTTCAGGGTGAAAGCGCCTTCGGCGACATAATTCTGGCCTGGCTGAAGACCGGAAAGGATTTCCACCCATCCGCCGGATTCCTTTCCGGTCATGACCGGCCGTGGAGCGAATCCGCCCTGTACGGGAACGAATACGACGCTGTCATCCTCGTAGTTTTGCACCGCTCCGGTCGGCACAGCGATCGCCTCGCCCCCTTCCAGTCCGCCAATCCGGGCGGAGACGAAGAGTCCAGGCCGGATGCTGCCATCCGGATTGTCGAGGATGACCCGCGCGGTCGCGGTCCGCGACCGTTCCTGGAGCTGCGGCGTTACAAAGGCGATCTCGCCTTGTGCAATCTGGTCTCCGGCATCGTTATGGAATGTCACCGAAGCGTCTTTTTCGACATCGGCCAAGGCTTCGCGGTAGATATCGATATCGGCCCATACGGTTGCGTCGTCGGCAACGACAAAGACCGGCTCTCCGCCGGCGGCGACCGATTGGCCGAGCGAAATGCGCCGCTCGATCACGGCGCCGGCGATTGGCGTGGTTATCGTATAACGGCCCAGAGCGCCGTCGGGGGTATTCTCAATACCGGCAAGCGCGGCATGACTGACGCCGACAGCGTGAAGCTTGGTTTCTGCGCTTTCTCTCTGCGCGCGCGCAGTCGATAGCGCTTCACGCGCGGCGGCGTGTTCGGCCTCGGACGTCACGCCTTGTTGCAACAAACGATCTTCGCGGGCGAAGGTCGTTTGCGCCAGACGTTCCCCGGCTAGCGCGCTCAGATAATCGGCCTTCATTGTGGCGAGCTCCCGGCTGTCCAGCACCGCCAGGGGCTCTCCCGCGGCGACATGATCGCCTTCTGTTGCGTTCAGTGAATGGACTACGCCTGCAACGCGAGGCGTTACATTGGCCAGCTTATTGGCGTCGAAATGAATTTCGGCTGGCAGTTCCACTGCGCCTGGCAAGCCGCGCTTCTCCGCGGACAGAGTCTGAATTCCGTATTGTTCAGCCTCTTCCGGGCTTAGCCGCACCAGGTCCGAATCCTGACCGTCTTCTTCATGATTATCTTCGGCCGGTTCGCCGTTTTCGTGTCGTTCTTCTGTCTGGGCTGATATGTCATGTGAATCCGTCTCGCTTGCGCGGTCAGAGCCGCATGCCGCTGTCAGGACGGCCAGCGCGAGCGCCGCCGCCGGTATTTTGAGTCGCAATGTCATTGGTCGTATCCGGTAATTTGAATGGGGGCGTAGGGGGGATAACCGCCGAGAGAAAGAAGCTCCGCGCGCGCGCTGCGGGCTGCTCGGGCGGCCTCCACTCGCGTAGTCTCGATTTCGACAAGGCTCCGCCGGGCATCGAGCAGGGCGGTCAGGTCGAATTTGCCGGCCCGATAGCCGATGCGCGCAGCTTCAAACGCTTCCCGCGCGGCGGGCACGGCTTCGTCCGTCAGCGCCGATTCCCGGGCTTGCGCCGCCACCGCCTCGGCGTGGGCGCGGCGTATCTCGCTCGCCAATCTGTTCCGGACGGCGCGGGCTTCCAGATCGGCGCGGACAGCGCGGCGCGAAGCCGCTTCAACTGCGCCCTGATTCCGGTCGAAAATCGGAAGCGGAAGGCTGATGCCTGCGACGAGCGCCTGTTCGTCCGTGTCCCGAAAGCTCTTGACCCCTAGACGCGCCGTTACATCGGGCATCGCCAGCGATCGTTGGTAGGTCAGCTCGCGGCGTCTTGCGTCCAGCCCTAGACGCGATGCCCGCAGGCGCGGATGAGTTTCCGCGCGCTCCATCACTTCGCCTGGTTGTGGAAGGGCCTGTTCAGCCGCATCGGAAACGGCCTCGCCAAATGGGGCGTTTTCCGCGCCCCACAGCGCGGCAAGTGAAAGTCGGAGACGGGCGACGTCAGCAGCCACTGCGGCGGCCTCGGCGCGGGCGCGGGCGCTGTCCGCTTCAGCACGGATGGCTTCCACGGACGCTGCGGCGCCGGCCTCCACCCGCCGCTGAACCGCATCCGAAACCTCGGCGGCAAGCAGGGCGGCCTGTTGGGCGAGCCGCGCGCGTTCCTCGGCGGCCACCAGCGCGTAGAAATAATCCGCCGCTTGAAGCGTCAGGTCTCTCATTTGACGCGCGCAGTCCGCTTCCGAAGCTCTGGCGCGGGCAAGGCCGGCGACTTCCGCCTTGCGGCGTTTGCCGCCCAGCATGAAGGTTTGAGACACTGACGCGGTGGATTCTCCGGCTCCAAGCGTCTGGATGCCCGCGCCGTCAAAATCTTCAACTTCAATTCCGAGAACCGGATTGGGCCTTAGTCCAGCCTGACGGGCGTCTGCGCGTTGAGCCAGTGCTTCCAGCGCAGCGGCCCGAAGTTCCGGAGCAGCCGTCTGGACAGCCAGCAGCGCCGCGGAAAGCGTCAAAGGGTCGTCCCGGGAAGGGATTGCTGTGTTTTGTGCGAGGTCGTTTGCCGCACCATCGCACAGGCTGGGCGCGGCTTGAGCGCCGCCGCCAGCCAGCGCAGCGGCCAGCAGACCGCTGCACAGTAATTTCATATGCATGTTGTTCTCCGATGATGATCGTCACGAAGCCGCCCACACCGGGCGGCGCGGCGCGATCAGCTCATCGGAGGCCGAAGATCGGGAGAGATAATCTGACTGACGTAGTCGAAATGCGCGATCGTCATGCTCAGGCTGGCGTCAGTCTTGATGCCTGCGTTCGCAATGCTGCGCGCGCCATGCCAGTGCACATGGCAGCTGGCCGCATGGCAAAAATGATCCTGGTCCGGCTCGGATTGAGCAGGGGATTGCGATTGGCCGTCGATTACTTCAACGGCGCTTGGGTCATTATGGGCGTGCAGATCGTCGGTTGCGGCATGCGCCGGGGCCGTGATGGACAGCGCCAGCCAAACAATTGTCAGCAGACGTCCAGCCCAGAGACGAAAACTTTGATTTCGCTTCTGTCTCATGACGTTTCGCAACCCGTTTCGCGGCGCTTGGCTTCATTCAATTCAGCGCGCGCCAACCGAAAGATAGTGATGGATGAGCGAAGGAAAAGGCCGGCCAGCAGCGCGGCGATGACAAGGTCGGGCCAGATCGATCCTGTCATCGCGACCAGACCAGCGGCAATGAGCACTCCGATATTACCGATCATATCATTGCGGGAACACACCCACACTGACCGCACGTTCGCATCGCCGTCGCGCCAGCGTAACAGAATGAGAACGCTCGCCGCATTCGCGAGAAGCGCCGCCAGTCCCATCGGGGCCATGATGTCAAATGCCGGCGTCTCTCCCGAGAAAGTCCTGACCAGGGTCATGACGAGAATCACACCCGCCATGACGGCGAGGCTTCCCCCTTTGATCAAAGCCGCGCGCGCCCGTGTCGTCGCAGGGCGTCCGATCACTAGAAACGTCATGGCGTAGGTCGCCGTGTCTGCCGCGAAATCGAGCGCATCTGCTTTCAAGGCCATTGATCCGGCGACGAAGCCGGCGGCCATTTCGACGACGAACATGAGCCCATTGATTGCAATCACAACCGTCAGGGCCGTGCGATAGGCCTTGGAGGCCCCTTCGAAAACCGGCGCCTCGCAACAACCGGCCGCAGCATCGGGGATCTCTTGCGTCATTGGAAACACGCTACAATCTATAGCGGCTATAGATTCAAGGGGCTTTCCACATGACCGGATACAGCATCGGCCAACTCGCCGCCCGGACGGGCGCCAAGGTCGTAACCATCCGCTATTATGAAAAGATAGAACTGCTTGAGGCTCCGCGCCGAAGCCGGGGCGGTCATCGTCTATATGATGGGCAAGCAATTACGAGGCTGAATTTCATTCGTCGTTCTCGCAAGCTTGGCCTGTCGCTAGAGGCGATCGCCGACCTGATCCGATTGGCGGAGACCCCTGACTCGCCATGCGATAACGCCGATAGAATTGCGAAGTCACAACTCCGGGACATCCGGACGCGGATGCGTGAGCTCAGAGCGATGGAGCGCGCGTTGTCGCGCATCCTTGAAGAGCCATGTGGAGGCCGGGCGAGAGATTGCGGAATCCTGGGGATCTTGTCCCCGGAGCAAACGAATTGACCGTGAGCGGCAGACAATGACTGAATCGATGACAATTGGCGGCGCGGCTAAAAAGGTTGGCGTCAGCGTCGAAACTATCCGGTTCTATGAACGCAAAGGCCTGATTGAACAGCCGCTCAAACCTTCAAGTGGCGGCCATCGCGCCTATACCGCTGACCTGGTCCGTAAATTGAGATTCATAAAACAGGCTCAGGGGCTCGGATTCTCTCTCCATGAAATTGGCGAACTTCTGGCGCTGAGAACTGATCCCGCGGCAGAGTGCGACGAGGTGCGAGATCGTACAATTGTAAAACTCGAGGATGTGGACCGTAAAATATCGAGGCTTCGGACTATGAGAAGCGCGCTCATCCGGATGATCGACGCCTGCCCGCGCGAGGGTCCGGCCTCGGAATCCTGCACGATCTTGAAATCGCTCGATTCCGAAGATTTTTCAGGCGCGGCTTGACTCCGTACCATGGTACGGCGGCTATATTCGCATCGTTCTGATTTAAACGGAGACGAAGCATGCGCAAATTCACACTGGTTGCAGGCGCCTTGGTTGCGCTCGCCATTCCGGCCGCGGCGTTCGCCGCGCCAATGCTGGCCAACTGTCCGCTTTGCCCCTGAGCAAACTCTCGTATGAAGATGGCGCTTCGTTGAGCGGCGCGCCATCTTCCTCGCGACCCTTAAAGCTTTACACAATGATTTCTGGTACTGTGCGCGCATGATCCGGCTCGTTCTCTCCCTGTTTCTGGCGATGGTTTTCGCCAGCGCGCCTGTTTTCCAGGCGCAGGCGGAGTTGATGCCGGCTCCCTCAAGCCCCGACCGCGCCGCGAACGTTTCTGACCACGCCATGGAATCCATGGCGGAGTGCGGCCATTGCGATGAGTGCAATGACAAGGCCTCAATGCCGGATTGCGCAACGCCCTGCCTGATGAGCTGCACTGGCGGCTTCAACTCTCTCGCGCTTCTTTCCGGGTCGCAGCATGACATTCGTATTGCGTCGAGCGCGCTGATTTTGCCTTTTGCCTCGCGCCGCGCAGACGCGCTGTTCGACGCCGATCCCCCGCCTCCTCGACTCCAGACGACGTGATCTTTGTCCGCGAGCCGCGAGCCTTCGTCTCGCCTCCCGGATTCACTCGACTTTCTGGAAACTGAAATTTGCTCCCGGGACGGAGCATGAGGAGACGAACCATGAACACCACAATCACGCTGGCCGCGGCCGCGGCCCTGACCATGACTCTCGCAGTCCATGCGGCGGCGCAGGACGCCTCGTCCGGCAACGCGCCGACTGGACAAATTACGGAGCGCGCGCCGGAAACCGGCGACACGCCTCCCTCTGCGATGATGCAGGACGAAGACACCCGCATGATGGGGCGGATGATGGATGGCGGGATGATGGACGGGCCGGGCATGATGATGGACCCGGATTCCATGACCGAGGAGCAGCGTCAGGCCATGTCCGACATGATGAAGAGCTGTCATCGCATGATGATGGCGATGTCGGAGCCCGGCCCTGACGGCCGCATAAACGCGGACTCTCAATAGGCGTCCCCGCAGATTCCAGAAGATCTGACGAATCTCTGGATCTGATTGACGGCCGCGGGGCCGCCTTCAGGGCGCGTCTCGCGGCCTGCCGCCCATCAGTGCAGGACACCATCATGAATATGTTTTCTGGAGCAGCGCTCGCCTGGGCGCTCGCCGGCGCCGCGCCCGCGGCGGAACCCGCCCCGCCCTTGCGTCTTGAGGATGCGGTGGCCATGGCCCTGAGCGCGCGCGATCCCGCGGCTGAACGATTTGAGGCGAAGGCCGAGGCGCTGGAGGACCGCGCCGTCGCCGAAGCGCAGCTTCCCGATCCGACCGCGCGCGTCGGTCTGGCCAATTTTCCGGTCGACACGCTGGCTTTCGAGCAGGAGCCAATGACGCAAATCCAGGCTGGTTTGCGCCAAGAGTTTCCCAAGGGCGACACGCTGACGTTCAAAGGCGAACGCCGTCGCGCTGAAGCCGGCGGCGAGCGGGCGCGCAAAGCCCTGGCTCTTCGCAAGATCGAGCGGGAGACCCGGCTGGCCTGGCTGGACCGCTATTACTGGACGCAGTCGCAGGATTATATCCGCCAGAGCCGTGAAGCGGTGGATGAGCTGATTGATTCTCTCAGCGCAGCGTTCGCGTCCGGTTTGATGACCAGCCAGGACGTGTTGCGCGCCGAGCTGGAACTCGCCCTGCTCGATGATCGTCTGGCGGAATTGCGCCGGCAGGAGGCGGCGGCGCAAGCCGTGCTCGCCCGCTATGTCGGCGAGGCATCAGCGCGGCCCATGCCCGCCGCGCTGCCCGCGTTTGCGGATCCGCCATCTCTGGAAATCATGGAAACCGCGTTGGCCGATCATCCCGCTGCACGCGTGAAAGATGCGGAAGTCCTGGCGCAGAGCATCGATACCGAGATCGCCGAGGAAGCTTATAAGCCGTCCTGGGCGCTGGAAGGCGGCTACGGCCTGCGCGGCGGCGGGCGGGCCGATTTTGCCAGTGTCGGCGTCAGCGTCTCAATTCCGTTGTTTACAGGCAAACGACAGGACAAAAGGCTTTCCGCGGAGATCAAGGAACGCAGCGCGGCCGAACTGGCCCGCTCGGCGGAACTGCTTGATCTGCGGCGCGATCTGGGACGCGCCTATGCGGACTGGACCGGCCTGCAGGCGCGTATCGATCTTTATGATCAGGCGGTGACGGTTCGCGCCGGGGAAACCGCCGAGGCCTCGATCGCCGCGTATGGCGGCGGCAATGCCGATTTCCCTGAACTGATCCGCAGCCAGCTCGCCGAGCTCGATGCGGAACTCAATCGACTGAAACTCCGCGTCGACCAGGCCAAAGCCTGGGCTGAGCTCGATTATCTTACAGGAGGCGCGCCATGAGCCCGTCACGCATCGCCCTTATTTCAAGTCTGCTGACCGCCGCGGCGGCGAGCGGGTATTTCGCCGCCCGTCTGACAGGCGCGCCTCAGCCGTCCGGCATGGGAATGGGCGAACAGTCGGACGGGGGCGATAGCGGCCCCGGCGAGGGAACACAAGACCGTGAGATTCTTTACTGGAAAGCGCCGATGGACCCGAGCTACCAGCGCGATGAGCCGGGCAAGTCGCCCATGGGGATGGATCTGGTTCCCGTCTATGCCAAGGCGGGCGCGGCGGACGATGAAGAGCCAGCCCTGCGTATTAATCCGGCCGTGGTCAACAATATCGGCGTGCGCACCGCGGCCGCCGCGCGCGCGGATCTGTCAGAGCGCATTGAGACAGTGGGCTATGTAACCGCCGACGAAGAACAGGAATCGGTCGTTACTGTGCGGTCTGAAGGCTGGGTGGAGCGGCTGGCCGTGGAGTCGATGGGCGCGCGCGTCCAGCGCGGCGACCTGCTGTTTCAGTTCTATTCGCCGATGCTGTTCAGCGCGCAATCGGAATATCTCCAGGCGCGCCGCTTGGGCAGGCCGGCGTTGACCGAAGCGGCCACCGAGCGGTTGCGGTCCCTCGGGATGAGGCAATCTCAGATCGAAGGCCTGGCCTCTTCAGGGGTGACGCGCCGGTTAATCCCGGTCCATGCGCCGCAAAACGGCGTGGTCACCGAGATGAATGTCCGTGAAGGCGCGCAGTTGACGCCGGGGCAGGCCGCAATGCGCCTGGCCGACCTTTCCACGGTCTGGGTGATAGCCGATGTCTTCGAAAGCGCGGCGGGAACCGTCGCCCAAGGACAGCGCGCAACCATGACCTTGGCTTCATTTCCTGGCGAGCGCTGGTCCGGCGAGGTCGATTATGTTTACCCCACGGCCGACGCCGACGCGCGGACCGTACGCGTCCGCCTGCGTTTTCCAAATTCTGACGGCCGTCTGAAGCCGAATATGTACGCCAATATCAGGCTGGAGAGCGGCGACGCGCCGATAGGCGGCGGAGTGACCATTCCGCAGGCGGCTTTGATCCGCGGCGCTGACGGCGACCGGGTTATCCTGGCGCTGGGCGAGGGCCGCTTCCGGCCAGCGCAAGTCACAGCCGGCGTCAGCGCCGGAGATCGCGTGGAAATCCTCTCCGGCCTCGCTGAGGGCGAGAGGGTCGTCGTATCGGGCCAGTTCCTGATCGACTCCGAAGCCAGCCTGGACGCCGCCCTGATGCGGCTTGATACGCCGGGTTTCGAGAAACCCGGGGAGAAGTCCGGTCTTCCGGGAGAGATGTCCATGGAAAAGATGGACATGGATCAACCGGAGTCAGGCCGCATGGGGACGGACGTCTTCGCGGCGGCGGAGGGCGTTGGCGTGGTAAACGCGATCGATGCGCAAGCCCGGACCGTCAATCTTTCTCATGAGCCGATTCCCGCCATCGGGTGGCCCGCCATGCGTATGGATTTTGAGGTCGCTCCGGATGTGGTCCCGGGCGACATCGAAACGGGCGACCTGGTCGAGTTCAGTCTGCAAAAAACTGGCGAGAGCTACACGATCACCGCCATCGCGCCCGCCGTCGCTGGGGAGACGGAACAATGATCGGCTCTCTGATCCGCTGGTCGATCGCCAACCGTTTGCTGGTGATCGTCATTGCCCTGCTGATGGGGGGCTGGGGCGTGCAGTCATTGCGTACCACGCCGCTGGACGCCATTCCCGATCTCTCCGACGTCCAGGTCATCGTCAAGACCACCTATCCCGGTCAGGCGCCGCAAGTGGTGGAGGACCAGGTCACTTATCCGCTCGCCACCGCCATGCTCGCAGTGCCCGGCGCGAAGACCGTGCGCGGCTATTCATTTTTCAACGATTCTTATGTCTATGTGATCTTCGAGGAAGGGACCGATCTCTATTGGGCGCGCTCCCGCGTTCTGGAATATCTCAGCCAGGTCGCCCCTCAGCTTCCGGACGAGGCCGAACCCGCGCTCGGCCCTGACGCCACCGGCGTTGGCTGGATCTATCAATATGCGTTGGTCGACCGCACCGGAAACCACGATCTTGCGCAGCTGCGCGCCATTCAGGACTGGTTCCTGAAATACGAACTTCAGACTGTGGAGGGCGTGTCGGAAGTCGCCGCCATCGGCGGCATGGTCAAGCAATATCAGGTCGTCGCCGATCCCAACAAGCTGCGCGCCTATGGCCTGCCGCTGTCGCGCCTGCGTGAAGCGATTCAGCAGGGGAATATGGAGACTGGCGGGCGCGTTATCGAGATGGCCGAGGCGGAATATATGGTCCGCGCCAGCGGTTATATCGATTCCATCGGGGATCTGGAGCAGATACCGCTAAAAGTCAGCGGGGAAGGCGCGCCGATTCTTCTTGAAGACGTTGCCGCGATCCGGCTGGGACCGGAACTGAGACGCGGCGTCGGCGAGCTCAACGGCGAAGGAGAAGCGGCCGGCGGCGTGGTCATTATGCGATGGGGCGGCAACGCGCTGGCGACCATCGACCGCGTCAAGGAGAAGCTGGAGCAGCTTGAAGCCGGCCTGCCCGAAGGCGTCGAGATCGTCACGACCTATGACCGCTCCGGTCTGATTGAACGCGCTATTGATACGCTGACCGAAAAACTGATCGAGGAATTCATCATTGTCGCGCTGGTGTGCGCGCTTTTCCTGTTTCATCTGCGCTCGGCGCTGGTGGTGGCGATCAGCCTGCCGCTTGGCGTCCTGGGCGCTTTTATCGTGATGAACGCGCAAGGACTCAACGCCAACATCATGTCCTTGGGGGGCATCGCCATCGCCGTCGGCGCCATGGTCGACGCCACCATCGTCATGATCGAGAATGTTCATGCCCGACTGGAGGGCAAGGAGGTGTCAGGGCGTGAGCGCTGGCGTCTCATTGGCGAGGCGTGCGTGGAAGTCGGCCCGCCGATCTTCTTCTCTCTACTCATCATCACGTTGAGTTTCACGCCGATCTTCGCGCTGGAGGCGCAGGAGGGGCGGATGTTCAAGCCGCTCGCCTTCACCAAGACCTATGCGATGGCTGCGGCGACCGCGCTGTCGGTGACTTTGGTTCCCGTGCTGATCGGTCTTCTGGTGCGCGGAAAGATCGCGCCCGAGCATAAAAATCCGGTCAATCGCGTTCTGACGGCCGCCTACCGGCCCATCATCGGCTTCGCCACGGCGCGGCCCTGGATGACGCTGGGACTGGCTGCCCTGGTCATGGCCACCGCCCTAATTCCGGCGACCCGGCTGGGCGCAGAATTCATGCCCGATCTCGATGAAGGGGATCTGCTCTATATGCCGAGCGCTTATCCGGCGGTTTCCGTGGGCAAAATGTCCCAGATCCTGCAACAGACGAATAAACTGATCGCAACGATACCCGAGGTTCAAACAGTCCACGGCAAAGCAGGCCGCGCCGAGACAGCAACCGACCCGGCGCCGCTAACCATGATTGAGACGACGATCCAGCTGAAACCCCGCGAAGAGTGGCGCGAAGGCGTGACTCTGGATTCGCTGAAGGCGGAGCTGAATGCGTTGGTCCAGATTCCCAGTCTTACCAATGTCTGGACCATGCCGATAAAGAATCGCATCGATATGCTCGCGACCGGCATCAAGACCCCGGTCGGGGTCAAGATCGCAGGTCCGGATCTGGAAACGATTGGTAAAATTGGACGGCGCATCGAAGACGTCGTCGGAAAAGTGCCGGGAACCGCTTCGGTCTATTCCGAGCGGGTGACGGGCGGGCGTTTTATTGACATTGATGTGGACCGGGAAGCGGCGGCCCGCTTCGGGTTAAATGTGTCCGATGCGCATGATGTCGTTCGCACCGCCATCGGCGGCATGACCATCGGCGAAAGCGTGGAAGGTCTCCGGCGGTTTCCGATCAATCTGCGCTATCCGCGCGAGATGCGGGATTCGCTGCAGGACTTGCGAAGTCTTCCCATCGTCACCCCGATGGGAGCGGAGATTCCGCTCGGCCGCATCGCCGCGATCCAGATAACGGAAGGGCCGGGCATGATCCGCAGCGAAAACGCCCGTCAAACCGGCTGGGTCTATATCGATGTCGAGGGCCGAGATCTCGGTTCCTTCGTGGCCGATGCTCGCGAAACGGTCGCCAGCGACATCGAGCTTCCCGCCGGCTACTCCATCGTCTGGTCGGGACAGTATGAATATATGCAGCGCGCCAAGCAGCGCTTCGCCCTAGTCGTACCGGTGATGGTCGCGATCATCATGCTTTTGCTCTTTCTCAATTTCCGAAACATCGCCGATGTCCTGATCATCATGGGGACCTTGCCGCTGGCGCTGGTGGGCGGGCTCTGGCTGATGTTCCTGGCCGGATTCAATCTTTCTGTCGCTGTCGCCGTGGGGTTCATCGCGCTCGCGGGGGTTTCAGTCGAAATCGGTGTTCTAATGATCATGTATTTACGCCAGGAGCTTGCCGCTGCGGAAGCAGAAGCCAAAGCGCAGCGGCGGACCATTGAACCCGAAGACTTGAGAGAAGCGGTCCGCCGCGGGGCGTTACGGCGGCTGCGCCCGATCATGATGACATTCGCCGTCATCGTCGCGGGTCTGCTGCCAATCATGTATGGCCATGGAACCGGGTCGGAAATCATGCGCCGGATCGCCGCCCCGATGATCGGCGGAATCGTCAGCACGACGCTCCTGGCGCTGGTCGTGGTGCCGGCGGTCTATTTGTTATGGCGCCGACGGGCGATGGCAGCCGGTTTGGGGCTAGCCGAGAAATCTGAACAGGAGCGCATTGCGTTGAATGAAACGCCCTGAAAACGAAGGAAATAGACCATGATGGACAGATGGCTCCCTGGGGCATGATTATTCATGGGTCTTGTGCTTGCGTTCGCCGTAATTGGCGTCATCGCCGCCATATGGTTTCTTTTCGCAGTTTTGCGTCGGCACAACTGACCCTTATCAAAACTACTCTGAGGGAAACCGCTGGCGAGTTGGCATGCATATTTTGTTGTCTCTTGAAGAACTAGCGCGCCGCCGCGCTGTGCGCGCCCGGCTGCCCGCATAGCTTTCCGCCGGCGTGCGGTGGTGGCTGAGGAGTACGGCGACATGCGCGCGGTGCAAGGAGGTCCACGTCATCGAGATCGGCGATGGCGCAGGCGACGCTTAGGATGCGGTGATAGGCGCGAGCGCTTAAGCTCATCTTTTCAGCGGCTTTGGGCGAGGCGGGCGAGGCGGGCCTCGTCTGGGGCGGCCACGCGTTCGACCATGGCCGTTGTGATTTCCGCATTCGAGTGACCGCCATCGCCGCGGCGATGCGGGCGGCGGCAGGGCGAGATCGGCGGCGCTGACGGCCGGAACGTCGATCTGCAAATCGATGCGGTCCATCATCGGACCGGAAATGCACGCCTGATAATCGATGGCGCAACGCGGGCCGCGCTTGCAGGCGATCTCTGAGAGGCTCTCATTTCTACAGCGGCATACGCACGTTGCCTTCTTTCCAAATTTCAATTGGTCAATAAAAACAATAAGGAAGCTCCCGTGCTTGAGCGAGCTCGCCTCTTTGGGAGAGCAGATTAGGCGGCGGCGACGACAGCTTGGATTGCGCCAGAAGGATGTCGCGGAGCAGCTTGGCGTGAACATCTGGACGGTCGGAAACTGGGAGAAAGGCGTATGCGGACCACAGATCGAGCATTGGCCGCGGCTCATCGATTTTCTTGGGCGGGACCCGTTCCGTCAGCCGCGCTCGCTGGGAGAACATGTCCGCCGCGAAATGCGGATGCGGGGGCTATCCTACAAGACCTTTGCCAAGGAGGTCAGGATGAGCCCGGAGACTCTCGTGAAGATCGTCAGGGACGAGTATGGCGTGATCGATCCGCGCCTTCGAAGCGCGCATCAAGCGCTTCAGCAGAGATATGGTCTTAGGAAGTTATAGCAGCGTCGCCGCCTAGGCCGACCGAACGCCTGCCAGAGCGTCAATAACCGGGCAATCTTTGGCCTCTCCGCCCTCGCAATCCCTGACCAATCGCGTCAGACTCGTCTTAAGCTTCCTGAGATCGCAGATCTTGGTCTTGATCGAAGCCAGATGGCTGCTCGCCATGTCCAAGACTTCGCCACAGGTAAATTCGCTCGAGTTCATCAGCGACAGCAAGGCGCGAATTTCTGCGACAGATAAGCCCAGATCACGGCCTCGCATGACAAACCCCAGCCGGGCTTGATCGTCCGGCGAATAGAGCCGGTGGCCGCTCTCTGTCGGTCAGGCTTCGAGCGCCCAGTTAAGCCGCCTCGGGGGAGGGTTTGCCCCACTCTGCCGCGGCTCCTCCCGCAAAATTGCCAAAAGCCGGCAATCGGGCAAGGCCTACGACTGGGAAAGCTTTATTGCTTAGTGGCGATCATGGTTTTTGCGAGAATTTCATAGTCTGAATTGAGCAACACGATTTCGTAACTGCCGGGGCTCAGCGCCAAGGGACGGACCGCGGCTGCGTCCCTTATTAGAACGCGATCGAAAGGTACTGCAGCGTTCGAGCGGTTAGGCAAGCGCGCCTCCACCACCAAGAGCTCTGCAGTTTTCAAATTGCGCAATTTTCCATCGATCCAAGGTTGGACAGAATGGGCCGATCTGCCGATCCCTGTGAACCAGGCAGGCAAACCATTATCCGCTTGCGGGAGTTCATTTGTGCGAATGATAAAATCGAACGCATCGTGGGCTGACTCAGCCGGGTCGGTTACTTCCAAGAAGGAATATGGCAAAGATTCATTTTGAATAATCGGGCAGGCTGACTGGCTCACGGTGACCGGGTCATAGCCTGACAAATCGCGCAGCCAACCCGCCATATACTTCTGCGGCAGGGGCGGCGCGCCGCTATCCTCACGGGCGTGCCCTTGGCCCGCATAGACGACAACCTTTGCTTCAGGGTCCTTTTTGAAAGTTCGCGTTACTAGATTTTCTGCCTGAATTCGTTCGCGGTCATTGATTGGGTCGCCAGTACCAGGCGTTTGATTTGTCATCCACTCGTAGGGAATCAGCGTGTACCCAAGCCGTATCGCGTGCTCGACAAAGCCGGCAAATACAGGTTCCGTAATCTCAGCGCCTTCGGATCTCTTTAACCACCCCCTTTCCTCTATTGCCGGCGCGGCAAGAGTAAGGTCCTCGATCGCGAGATACCGGTAGCCTCGTTCGTAGAGTTGCCCAATCAGGATATGGGCGTAAGCCCGATGCGCCGGGATGTGATGGATCTCATTGACGATGACAATCCGGGCGTCTGTCGAAACCGCTGCGACCGCCTCCACCCCATCGCGCGCGTGATCCGAATCTATTCTGGCCACACAACTGGCCTCATGCTCGATATTGTATGTACCGCCAATGGCGTAAGCGGCGGCATAGTCGCCCACGGCGGCGTACATCTGCGCTGCGTAGTCGCGCACACTATCACATCGGTGAAGGTTTTGATTTTCTAACGCCGCCACAGCAGCAAGGGGATTTCCCTGCAGGAACATTAGTACGGTCTGATTGCGAACCTGTATTGCTTGCTCGCAGCCCTCTTCCGCCGCCGCTGAGCCGCACAAAGAAAGAAAAAATAATACTGATGCGGCGAAAAAATTGAGTTGGAGAAAAATTTTATTCATGACCCTCGTCTTGGCCTGCCCCAAATGGGTGGTCCGGTTGTGATGTTAGTGGGTGTGGCTTTTCAGCTCCATAGAGAATCAATTCCGGCGCTGGCGGACGGCACCCGAGCGCTGAGTGAGATCTGACGCGGTTATAATGCTGGCTCTAAGCCTCGATAAGGAGCTGCGCTTCTTTCAGGGAATAGAAGATTTCTCCATTCAGCAGCTCGTCGCGCAGTCGTCCATTGAAGCTTTCGACGTAGCCGTTCTCCCAGGGCGATCCGCGTTCGATGAAAGCCGCGCAGGAGCCCCCGCTGCCTCGATCCAGTCCCGCCCCCGTCGGGCGACGAACTCCGGGCCGTTGTCGGAACGGATGAAATCGGGCGCGCCCCGCGCCTCGATCGGCATTGTCAGAGGAAACCGGCTTGAGCGGCCAACCTCGCGCCAGTAGCGTTTCCGGATGGCCAATCCCTTCCGCTATTTCAAGACATCGCCCGAGGTGATCCGCTTTGCGGTGATGCTCTATGTCCGGTTTCCGCTTTCCCTGAGGAACGTGGAGGATCTGCTCCACGAGCGTGGCATCGATGTCAGCCACGAGACGGTGCGGTGCTGGTGGAACCGGTTCGGCCCGATGTTCGCCGGCGAGATCAGGCGGAAGCGAGCCCAGCAAATGCTGTCGTACCCACAGTGGCGCTGGCACCTGGACGAGATGTTCGTGAAAATCCGCGGCGAGACGCACTATCTCTGGCCGGCGGTCGATCACGAAGGCGAGGTGCTGGAGGCTTATGTCTCAAAGACTCGGGATCGCGAGGCAGCGCTTCGATTCCTGCGCAAGGCGATGAAGCGGTATGGGGAACCGAGATCCATCGTGACCGACAAGCTCAGATCCTATGGCGCGGCGCTGAGAGAGCTGGGTCTGGACGGCCGTCAGGAAGCGGGGCGCTGGCTCAATAATCGGGCGGAGAATTCACATCTGCCGTTGCGAAGACGGGAACGGGCGATGCAGCGTTTCCGGCGGATGCGAAGTCTGCAGAAATTCGCCGCCGTCCATTCTTCCGTCTTCAACCATTTCAATCACGACCGCCATATCAACCGCCGCTCAGCCTTCAAGGAACACCGTGCCGCCGCCCTTGCCGAGTGGCGTCGGCTTGGCGCGGCCTGAGGCCGGCCTATACCGGCTCTAGGGAGACCGGTTCGCATTCGCCTGACAGCACCCGGGCCATGCATTTTCAGCCTGAAGGGTAAATCAGCTGATCGGAATAAGAGCCCTGCTGGTTGGCTCATGTTATCAAAATTACTCGGACATTAACTGTGTATATCTTTAACGTAGTCAACAAATAGTGATATTACCTGACTATCATTCAGTTTCCGCTCATATCCAAGCCACTGACCATCCGGATTGCATTCTAAAAAATATAATACTTCGTTTTCATCTACTATAAAATCAAAAACACCATAGTCCAAACCCATTTCTCCGAGATATTGATCTATCTTTTCTTGATCTTCGTCCGTTAAATTTACTCGTATAACCTCCGCCTCTTGGCTTGATAACCGCCAATCAACCGCACTGCCTAGGCCACTGAACTTAAAGCCAGCCCCCTTGCCCTTAAAAGATACATATCTAATTTCGTATTCTTTATATACTCTCCTTTGAATGATGCTTGGCGCCAGGGCGACCTCTTCCCTCGAGGCCGCTTCTATTTCAGCACAATTAATTTCATTGGTTAATATCCATTTATAATCATTCCCCTTAGATAAGGTGGGGGGGACAAAATTTGTTTTTAATGATTTTGTAATATAATTGGCATCACCCCTCATGAAAGATAGTATGGTGTTTTTATTTCCACCAATACAAAATCCCGGAACATTAAAACCCACCTTCAATGCTGTAGACAGTTCAATCATTTTATTTGTAGAAAATACCGTTTTCTGTATGTCGTTAAAACACGGTATGCTATTCAACAACAACCAACCCTCAAATGCCACTCGCTTTTCTGTAGCTGCATAATATTTTGCTTGATGAGCAGGTGTTGGAAAATATGTTATATTGTATTTATTCCTCCACCACACTAATATATTTTCTTTACCCGTAAATTCCTGCATGACCATGTCTTTATAGGAAAGCGCAGTAAGGCTGAACTGTAATTTATTATCTTTATTGGTATATGAACAAACTGCACATTCCGAAACTGGGTCGAATAGCGCAACGTTTAGCCCCTCCTCCACTAGACGCTCACACACCGCTTTAATATGAGGGTCACGGACTGAACCATAAACTAGAAGCGTCCTGCTCATGGCGCAATTATTCAGATGTTTCGCAAAATTTAGCGCCGTACGCCCGCAAAGCCTCGGCCGCGGTCCGGCCAAAGCCAAGCTGAGCTCGCAATTTGTCAGCCTCCTGTTCGCTCTCTAAGGCCGGATAGTATATTGGACCGCCATCACGACACGTTCTATATGTACCTAAAATTTGCGTACCATGCTTCATTTGATGAGCAAAATCTAAGAAAGAGCCATAGTCCACGCCCGAGAGATTACTTTCTGCATACGCTCGATCTGCTGCTATTTTTATTTCAGAGAATCTTTCCTTATCGGTAAAATGCTTAACCAACAAGCGCCCGGCCTCAGCTCCATTCTCACCCAAATCCGCCGTTACTGGATAACCGTTCTTTGCCACATAGTCATATAAATAGTCTCTATTGTTTTCCATTAACTTACAATATAGCCGAGCCGCAATCGCACGCTCTGTAATAGTTCCGTTCGATAGAGAGTGAAAATTAAATGAAAGTAACTGGTCTAAATTAGCTCTGGCGAGAAACTCGCTTGAAATCGCTTTTTCAGCCGGGCCAGATTCGAAGACCAGTTTGTCTTCTGAATTAATATCCGCTTGCAGTCCCGAGAGCTGTGTTTTTAACTCACCCCTAAGTCGCCCCCTGAATTTAACCTGAGAGAGTCGTAGCGATGACTGATTGTGAATAGACGCCCAATAAACATTCGCAGGTGACGCGCAGGAATTTGCATTTGGCTCAATTATTTCTTTTGATTCAAATTTTGTTAAATTATCTATTTCTTGGGACACGCTATCTTCAATTTCTAAGATCAGACGCTCAGCTGGCAATTGAAGCAAGAAAAGCAAGAGAAGAACTAAAGGCATGATTTTTCCCTAATATAGCGGCGCGCCGAAACAACCGACGCGCCACTACTGCGTTAGCCACTAACAATCGTCAGTGGTGCACCATTCTTGACTGCCGTCTGGTCCGATAGTCACGGTGTTCTTGGGATTATCGCAGCCCTCACCAATTCCCGCGGCGCCATCACCGCCGGCAATCAAATCAAGCGTTGGGCCGTCCAATTCCCTGAGCTGGTGTATGCCTGGTTCAGCTTTCTTAAACAAAAAAGGTGTAGGCATTTTCATGATTGTCTCCTCCATTAGTTGACGCTTGATGCAACCATAAATTTTTACCGCCCACAACCCATGGTAGATACGTTTTTATTAATAATTTAGCCCTTCATGACTCCCTCGCATGCAATCCGGCTGGTTGTCGATTATTAAAATGGGGCCCTGCAAACGGGTCAATCTACCGGTATCCATTTCATAAACACAGTCAACGTATTCTATTAAGTCGGGCCCATGAGTTATAATAACGCAGGTTACTTTCATCTGAGACAAAGTATCTTCTATCTAGCTTTTGGTTAACCAATCAAGATTCGCCTTGCGCTCATCCTGGAACAGCACTGATCGGCTACGACACCAACGCTCGAGCAAGAAGAATTCTCTGACATCACCCTCCTGAACGCGTTTTACCTATATCGCCGACGACGCTGAAATAATTCATAGGCTGGTGTATAAGATCATCATGAACACGCTATTTGGGCTACCACATTTACGCGGTCCACATCTATATCAGGATCAAAAAATAGCAATATTATTTGCAATGGCGCCAGACAGAAGCTTATCGTTCTGCACTACAACTTCGATCTCACACTAGAGGCGAATGCCAAAGCGGTCTAGGGGAGCATACCCTGGACGCAGCTCCCTCCCTCGTTCCTCTGTTATAATTCAAGTAATAGCTTGGCACAAAGATTCATATGGTAAATGACTACTTCCAGCGGTTAGGATCTTATAAATCTTTTATCAGATAAATATGATGGTTAAATCTCGATTTAGCATCGATTTTTTAATTTCAGATTTGATGTTTCGGATTTAATTGTTTCTGCTTAGGAAGAGCCGATTAGGCCCTCGGCCTCTCTATTAGTTTGCCTTCTTCAACATGCAAAATTCTCGAGGCCCGTTTGATCAGTTCCGCTCGGTGCGCAATTACTATACGCGTGACCGGCATTGCTTCAATGGAATCAGCGATGGCGCGTTCAGTTTCCGGGTCGAGGTTAGCGGTGCCTTCGTCCAAAAGCAGCACTCTGGGACGACGATAGAGCGCGCGTGCAAGTAGAATGCGCTGCCTTTGCCCCCCGGAAAGAGTGCTTCCCATATCCCCCACAAGGCTCAAATAATTCATAGGCAAGCGCATGATATCAGCATCAACGTAAGCGATTTGAGCCACCTCCTTTACGCGCTCCATGTTGATTTGAGGATCGAACATGGCAATATTGTTGGCGATGGTGCCAGACAGCAGCGTGTCGTCCTGCATAACGACGCCCGCCGTCCTCAACCACGCCGCGCGATCAAGCGTCGCTTGAGATATTCCGCCATAGCTTATCTTACCGGCAGTGGGCGGATAGAGACCCAGCAAGAGCTTTAAAAGCGTGGTTTTTCCGCTTCCGGACGACCCCGTGATCGCAACAAATTCTCCCTCTTCAATTACGAAGCTCGCGCCTTCGAGAATCCACGGATCTCCATCGCCATAACGGAAAAAGACATCCGAAAACTCAATCTTTGAGTAAGACTCACCGGAGCCAAGCGCAGAGGACGCGGAACGCCGATCGCGCTTCGCCTCGACGATATCCGACAGTCGGCTCAAATGTAGGTCGAGCAGGCGGAACTGGACGAGCTGGTTCACAAATGTGTCTACCCGCTGGGAGAATCCTTGCGCATAAGCCACGAACGCGAAGACCATGCCGATCGTGAAGTCGCCTGCCAGCACCATCCGCCCAGCGATGAAAACCACAGCGACGGTCTGCAGGCCGATAAAAGCTGTCCGGGAAAACGCCATCAGGGCTTGGTACTTCCCGGCCGAAACCGCGGCCGTGATGGCGTCGCCATAGAGATTCCGCCAAGCGCTCTCCCGTTCGGACTCCATCCCTGAAAGCTTCACCAGCTTTGAGGCGCGAATTGTCTCCATCAAATGAGTTTGCTCGCGCGCCTGATTGACAATTTGCTCTTCCTGCCGGGCCCGCAACCGGGGATAAAGAGCCATCGTTGCCAATGTGTAGCAGCCGGTAAACGCAAGCACTATAAAGAGCAGCGCCCCTCCATAAGCCAGCATAGCCAAAGCCATGACGCAGGCGACCGCAAAATCAATAATAGCCGAGACAAGTCCTTGAGTTAGCGCGCTTTGGATCGGCCGCGTGGATCCCATTCTCGACACCAGGTCGCCAATATGACGTTTTTCAAAATATGAGGTCGGGAGCTTGAGCAGATGGCGGAAAATATTCCCGACCATTTGATAGGTGAGCAGGTTCCCGAAATATAGAATCGCCCAAGCGCGCAACAGCTCGGCAACGGCGCCAATCAGAAAAACGCCGGCGAATCCAAGGCAAATCACCACCAACAGATAGGCGTCTGACTTCAGAAGCGATTCATCAATGACAATCTGCAAAAAAAGCGGCGTGAGGAGGCTGACGCCGAGAAGAATGGATGAAATCAGCAAAAGCTGAGTGAAGGCGCGCTTCCAACCTCGGATTCCGCTCCATAATTGCGTAAGGCGTGTCTTGGCTTGGAGTTCTTGAGGCTCAAATTCCGCCGTTGGCTCCAATTCCAACGCGACGCCGGTGAAATGTTTGGACACCTGACTCAGCGAGAGCTTGCTGTGACCCCGAGCCGGGTCATGGATCTCTACAAATTGCCCGCGAACGCGCTTAAGGACCACGAAGTGGTTCATGTCCCAATGCAAGATAGCCGGCGACTGGACCTTATGCAGCTGATCAAGCTCAACGCGTATGGCGCGACTGCTGAGATTCAATTCATCGGCCGCGTTCATGAGACCTCTGAGCGTAGACCCGCTCATGGAAATCGAGAACTGCTGCCGGAGGCCATTGAGATCGACATGATGCCCGTGAAACGCGGCGATCATGGTTAGGCAAGCCAATCCGCACTCCGCCTCCTCGCTTTGCTGCACGATCGGGAGTATTTGCGCGCGCGGCAGATTCAGTCCGGCAAACTTGATCATGCGGTCGCTTCCTATTCCCGCCGCAGAGGGGCGACGATCCATGACCAGAGCGGACGGCGCTCAAGAATTATCCTTCCCTGAAGGGCCATCCCGGGCTGTAACGGAAATGTCTCTCCGAACGCTTCGATTTTATCGGAACCGAGATCCACGATAACGCGATAAACCGGTTCGTTGACCTGGGGCCCTTCAATCAGGTCGTCTGGATCAAGGATTGTCCTCGATATGGATTTTACCACCCCTTCACCAACCCCGAATTGCTGATAGGGGAAGGCGTCATAAAGAAGATCGACTTCTTGTCCGGGCTTGATAAATCCTGCTGCCCGGGTTGGAGCAAAAAGTTGAGCCTGCAAATTGCCGCCGCCGGGGAGGACCGTAAGGATGGTTTGACCGGCGCGTATGGACGATCCGCTCGTGAGCAAGATGCTGGCGATCTGGCCGTCACGGGAAGCGACGAGTTGATACTCCCCGCGCATCGCTGACTCAGCCCTTTGCCGGCGGAGATCTGCGAGCTGCCGTTTGATATTTGAGATCTCAATTTCTGAAGCGATCGGCGCAACTTGCGATTCCGAGGTCGCCGCGGCAAACTCGTTGTCTAAAGCCACTTTGCGCTGGCGAAAATCGGCGAGCGCCTGCTGTTGAATAATGACAGCCTCTTGACGTCGCTGCAGATCATTGACGGAGGCGGCGTCCTGATCAATCAAGTCCTCCACGCTTTCGAGTTGACGCTTCGCCAACGCCAAACGCTCTTCCTGCAAACGGATTTGCTCCACCAGCTGCGTCGCCTCTGATGCGAGAGCGGCTTGTCGGCGTTGCAAATTCGCTTGCTCGAGCTTGTTTCTTACTCGAACGCCCTCTAACGAGTTTTCGAGCTGTAATATTTGTTCGTCGAGGCTCACAAGCGCTGTTTCCGCCGCCCCTTGACCGTCTAACAATGTGATGTCCAGCGAAATTTTCGCGACCGGCTGTCCGGCTTGGACAGAATCCCCAACCTCGACGTATACCTCGCTAATCACGCCGCCCGTCTGGGAAGTGACACGCGCTACTCCCATTTCGGGCACCACCCATCCCTTTACAGTTTCCTGACGCGCGTACTGGCCAAACGCTAATAGGCCCAACCCCATTACGCAGATGAACAGAAGCACAGCTAAAACCGACCAGGAGGCTGGCGGCGATGCTAAAATGACTTCGCCTTCAACGCGCTGCCTGGCTTCGACCGCCTCTTTTCTAAAAAGGTCGTGGTCAGACACTTAGACCGCCTTTCAGACTCGCATGGCTGATGATTCGAAGGTTTGTTCTAGTTTTTAAAAGACTAATCGCATGAATTGATGGGCTGACTATGCCGAATCGTAAAATCGACATACATTGAGCACGATTTGGATTTATCATCGCCGTCCCAATGAGTGATCTTCATATTCTTGTTGTCCATAACCGTTCTTGACACAGAGCAAGCCGCCATCTTGTCCACCAGCCCTCTAATGGGTATCTGGTCGATGCTCACAACGCGCGCGCGTTCGTCGCGCGACACCAATTCAGCGACCCAGGCTTTGTCAATTTTATACCCGTCCGAACCTTCGGCATGCCCTTTGTAAACGTGAGCATGTCCGACATGGGCAAATATTTTGAGTTCTGGGTTATTCTCCAAATACAATAACAAATTTTGTGCGGCCGTAAATTCTCTTTGATTATTGATTTGAGGCCTAAGTCCGTAGTTTTTTAAATACAACTCAGGATGACGATATTCTTTAGGCGTCTCATATGGCAACAAGCGCCAGTTTAATGTTTTAGCCGCCTTAATTAATAGATCAAAATTCGGATAAGTTGTATAAAATCCCATAAGCGGAAGCGTCGGATCCTCTTGGAGAAGCGCCGGGTTTGGCGTTGAAAAAGTTTCAGCCGCCAAGACCGAGAAGTCCGCCCTGTCGAGACTCCTTATAAAACACGATGATATGAGGCGGGTATATGGATCATTATGATCTTCGTTCAGGAACACGACGTTGGCGTCCGTTTGCTTAATCTCTCGGAGTATCGGCGCGATTTGAGCATCAAAAGAATGGGATTCCGTCTGGTCGACAGCCCTTGTTTCTCCGATTAGCATCGCCCAACCGCCGGCCCCGATTAGCAGAACGCCGATTGCGATGAGAAATGGGTTTCGTAGCATTTAAAGTCTCGCTGCCCTCCATAAGTACGAATCAGATTACTTTAGGGCGTAGTTCTTTGAAGACTCATCATCCTCAAACCGCGAATGCAAGCTCACCTCTAGAACCTCGCGCTGATTAGCATTGAGCTTCCTCGTCCATTGATTTTTCATGCAAGGCGCTGGAAAGGCCGATCTCTCGCCGCCTCTGCGCAAGCAGGGAGGGAGTTTCGAGCGGGGCGAGAACCAAGCGTCCCTGAGCGCACTCCATTTGCGTGCCGAACCGTTGCTTCCCTGTTTTTTTCAGCGCCACTCGATCCGCCAGATACGCATAGTGCCGAGGCGCTACCTCCTTGATGGCGAGCAAGGGTTTGATCGTACGCAGCACGGCCTCCTGCAACTCAAGGTCTGAATGCTGTGCGACCAGCCAAGCGTCATGCGCGGCTTGCGCCCCGTGCGTGGAAATAAGCGGCCATCCATTCAATTTAATAATTTCGCGAAGCTCGTGCGCGTTCTGTTTGTCAATAGCGCAAAGTTGAACGCTCCATGCGTTTGCCAAAAACTGCTTCTCGTATCCTTGTGCCGACAATATTTGCGACATCGGGGTCCGCCAGATTTCATCTCGAAGAGCTAGGATGCGTAATTTTTTTTCTATTCCTTTTAGACCATTTGAATCGAGCGCTTCGATGTCGGCGCGCTCAAGGCGTCGGGTTTGGTCCAGAAGATCCCGGGCCCGCTCGGCTGCGGCGGAATAGGCGTTTGCGTCCGGCGCCAGTTTGGCGTTGATCAATCCGAGGCTAATCGCGCCAAATTCGCATCCAAGTTCGTCCAAACCGAGCCGCCTGCTGGACCGCTTATATTTTTCCGGAACGAGGGATTGCGCATGATTGTCTAACGCGCCGAGCGCCTCCCAGGCGGCGGATTGATCTTCGGCGAACCTTATTGCGCCATAATCAAATGTTTGCGGATCGAGCTTCCCTGAAAGTAACGCTTCAGTCCGCTCTCGAACATCGCCCTCAATAGCCGCAGCGGCGCTTACGATCCAAATGAATGTGAGCGCACAGCCTGTCATGGCGTGTAAGGTCAGGCGGACCATAGGTTATTCCTCTCCGCCAGGGCCCCTGATTCTAGGCGGCGGGCGACACTCTTGGAAATCGGCTGACGCGTCTCATGCTCAAGCCAAAGCCACTGTCCCTCAGGATTGCATTCAAAAAATATAGCGTGGCCTTCGCGATTTATTGCGAGATCAAAGGCCCCGAAAGACAGGCCGAATGCGCGCATATATAGCAATAGCTTATGCCGCAGATCCTCTTCAATCTCATAAGTCTCGTAGGAGACTGTATTGACAGACCGGCGCCAGTCGGTTGCCGCGCCGGAGCATGTTTGAGAGTTTATTCTGATTGCAAATATTTCTTCGCCAATCACGTTGACGCGCAATTCGAATTCCTTTTCGACTTTTTCCTGATAGATCGCGGGACAAAAGCGGACCGCGTCAGGTTCCGCCTGGACGACTTTGAGACTGGCTTCAGCCAGACCCAAATGGATGCCGTCAATTTCGGCGTCAGGAGTCCGCGCGGACAAGCGTTTGATAATGAACGTGTCTTCTTTCCGGGCAAACCGAATAACGGACTCAGGCGCGTTGGAAACAATGGTTTTCGGGATTTTAAATCCGCACGCGCACGCAATTTGTAGCTGGAACGGCTTATACGAAGCCCGCTGGCTCAATCCCGGATCATTATGTGAAGGCCGATCGGACAGATGGTGCCTGAGCGCCCAGAGAAGATTTGCCCATTCGTGCCGCCAGAAACTTCTCTGAGCTTCGCTTAGGCCTGTTAGCGAATTGTCAGGCGCCATAGCCGGCCATTTCAAGCGCCACCAAATTCCAGAAATTGTATCAGCGCGCACCAATTTACCCTGGATCGACAATCGACGTTCGCAGGGGAGATATGTGACTTCACTAAATTTGTGACAGTCTAAAATGATCGGCCGACGCTTCAGCGCAGACGCAACCGCCTTCACATGGGGATCTGCGTTTTGCCCAATTATGAGAACGGCGCTCGCCTGTTGGGCCACAAGACTGCCTTCTATTTCGAATTACCGCCGCCGAAGAGGCGAAGAGAGAACCCCGCCTTTTCGGCGGCGGCGTCAGGCCAACGCTCAGTCGTAAATTGCTCCCTCGAGCCACATCCTCCCAAGCTCGTCCGACCAGCAGAAGGTTGGTTCATAGGTTGGATACTGGCCCGGTGGATCATCGTGGCTCGCGCCCGAGACGCGCGCGACTTCATCCTCGGAAAGCTCAACCGGATTCGCCTCAAGCGCGGCTTCAAGAATTGAACGCATTTTTTCCTCCCGATAAACGCCCTTTTGGGCAGTGACTTTTTACGCTCAACTCAAACGGGAAACAATCTTAAATCGTAAAAAAGCGACTCGGTTTCGATCGAACCCTCCTCTTAAACCAAGAGAAAGCTTTTGTTCACTTGTGATTTCCGCCCATAGCCCAACTTAGAGCGCTTGCGGAGGCGCTATTTGTAATTGTATAAAATTATTCATGAAGCGTGGTTGGAGTCACACGAAACGCGCCGCGCCGCTCGGAGAATGTGTGCCGGCCAGCGTCCTCCCGATTTGAACAAACACTTAGCGACATCGCGATTGCTTTCAAACGACAGGAGTTACATTGAATGCCCGCCGAAATCGCCATCATTCACGGTTGGAGCGACAGCTCGAAATCATTTGGCGCGCTCAAGGCGTTTCTTGAAGAAAACGGATATGAGACCACTCAAATCTGGCTCGGCGACTATGTGTCGCTGGATGACGACGTGAGGATTGAAGACGTCGCTAAGCGCATGCAGTCGGTTGTCTTGGAGCTCATTGACGCGGGCAAGCTCGCGGCGCCTTTTGATTTGGTCGTGCACAGCACCGGCGGGCTTGTCGCGCGGGAATGGATCAGCCGCTACTATCCGGACGGCGCGGGTTGTCCGGCCAAGCGCCTCATCATGCTCGCTCCGGCCAATTTCGGATCGCGGCTTGCCTCGCTCGGGAAAAGCATGATCGGACGCATCTTCAAGGGCTGGAACAATTGGTTTCAGACCGGCGAAGAGATGCTGAAGGCCCTGGAGCTCGCCTCGCCCTACCAGTGGTCTCTGACGCGCCGCGACCTGCTCGATCCAAGCGGATCCAGCGCCGCCTCAGGACCCTACGGCCACGGAAAAGTGTGGCCGTTCGTGATCACCGGATCGCGCTCATATTCCTCGGGCCTGCGTCAGATGGTGAATGAAAACGGATCGGACGGGACCGTGCGCGCCGCGGCCGCCAATCTCAACACGAACGGCGTCACCATTGATTTCTCGTCCGACCATGAAAATCCGACGCTCGCACCATGGTCGTCCCGCCTAGGGGCGGCCCGCATCCCTTACGCCATTCTCCCTGACCGCGATCATAGCCTCATAATAAAGCCCGCCGAGTCATTGTCTCCGCCCGAGGCGGCCGTGACGGATTCGCTGGGTGAATTGATCCTGGACGCTTTGAGATGCGAGAATGATCAAGCCTATAGCGCGCTTCATGAAAGCTGGTTGGAGGCGAACGAGCGCGTCGCGGCGCTTGCCGATGCGCCGGAGCGGATTGAGGCGCTGTTCCCGGACGCGCAGCCGGAGAGCGAGGCCTACCATCAATATATGCAGTTCATCGTCTATGCCCGTGACGATCACGGCCAGCCGGTCGATGATTATTTTCTTGAATTCTTCGCGCCTAAGCCCGGCGGAGATCGGAATTCCGTTTATTTTCACAGTCGCGTTCTCGAGCACGTCCACACAAACACGGTTGATGCAAGCTATCGCTGCTTCTTCCTAGACCGCTCCGATCTTATCACCGGCTTTTACGGCAAGTCCCGAAAGGCGGAGTATAAACGCCTGGCGATGGGCGTTTCGGCCGCAGAAGTCGGGCCAAACGTGCGGTATTTTGACAAGACGCGGGAGGGGGCCCGCGGTCACGTGCTCCTGCATGACGCCGATCAAGAAGAACGCGCGCAGCTTGAGGCGCGGTTGCACCGAAACAGCACGCACTTGATCGAGCTCATTCTGCCGCGTCAGCCAACAGACAAAGTGTTCCGTCTGTCGGTCTAGGAACCGCCCGCTTGCCTCATTTTGGCCGGGTCTCGCCTTCCGTCGCGTCGGAGGGCTCGATGCGGTCGCCGATCATCGAGATCATATTGTGCAGCGCGCTGGCGCCTCCGGTCACCAAGCTGACCGTCAAGACGATATCCACGAAATTCAAGACGCCCCACTGCCAGCCGCTGAGCGCTTCGTATTGCACGTCGAGCAGCGGCGTGAGCGCCCGAACGCCGGCGAGCGCTGTAAGGGTTCCCAGAATCGTGGAAAACGCGATCGTGAGAATGCGGGTCGCGGTGCGGTAACGGGTTAGATCGTCCTTTGCGGCCTCGAGCTGCTCCTGAGCCTCGGAGCGTTCGGTCTCCTGCACTTGCGCCAAAGCCGCCTCCAACGAGGCGATGCGGCGTTCGGCGATGGTGCGGCGCACGGTGCGCGTATTCTTGATAAACACCTCGTTCGCGCGCTCGATGAAGAGCGCGACCAGTAAGAGGGCGGTCAGGGTTTCAAACGCGGCCTCAAGCGTATTCGGAACGAACAGCAGGGTGAGCGGCCCAATCGGCGCGCTGCCAGTCAGCTGGTCGCTTTGCGCCAGCGCAATCCCTACAAGGGCAAGAGAGACGGCGAAGGAAATCCGAAGATACCACCAATACCGGCCGAGCCTGTCGTTGGCGAGTGGCCAGTCAAGCCGTGGAGTTGTCATGCCAAGTCCTTTCACTGTGCGGCGCCGCAAGAGGCGGCCTCAATCTCCGACTCGATGTCGTCCGGCAGAGCGGCGAAAAGATCGACACCCATCAGGCTTTCAATCTCGTCGACGGCGTACTGGTAATCCTTGTAGCTTCCCATGCGCTGGGGGATGTTCGCCATGATGAACCCGCAAGCGCGCCAGATCCCATCGTCATCGGTGAGTATGGCTTTGAACGTGTGACTTGGAATCGCGACCCGCGCGCTCATGAAGCGGTCAGGCGGGATCTCCGCCTGCGATGGATCGACAAATCGGCAGGATTGGGGAGCCAGCGCGGCGAAGCAAGCGGAATCCATGGGAAGGAACAACGCGCCCGTCACGACCCAGGCGTGCGCGCCTGCATGCACGCGCTTCCGGACAAAGGCCTCAAGCCGCGACCAGGCGCCGGAGTTGACGCTGCCGGTCTGAGGGACGGCGTTGGTAAAGACGTGCGTCGCGTCGACCGCGCGCTGGGTCCGCGTAAACGCCTCCGCAGGGGCCATGTGGCCTCTATGGAAACCGGAGCCGATATAATCCGCGTCGCGCGCCTGATCGCTCGCTTCAACGCGGTCATCCGGACGCCAGCGGGACTGGCTCCGGTCGCCGACCCCGTCCATCCGCGCCGGCGTCAGGCGATATGAGACCCAAACCGGAATTCGGCGCTCGGCATCGAAACAAATGATAAAGAGGTCATCTTCCAGCAACCGGCGGACGCCGGGCTCGCACGCCGCCTGCAGCAGCGCCTCCCGGTCGATCCCGCCAGGCTGCGCCTCGGCGACGGAACCCGCGTAATCCGCCAGAATCCAAGCCTCCGCTTCGCCGATACGAATGCGCAGCCAGTGTCCGTTGTCCGCCGCCTCGACGATAACCGCCTCGATGCCATCCGCCGCGTATCCAAACCAGCTTGATCGCGCGTCCCGATGAAGGGGAACGCCGCGTCCGCTTTCCGCCTCAAGTCTCACCGCATCGCCGGGCTCGAGGGACTGGGCGTTGGCACCGGACCAAAAGACAAGCGTCGCGCCGATAAGCAAGCCGATCGCCGCAATCCGCCTTATCTGCGCCGAGGCCGCCATCTTACAGCGCCGCCTTCCGCACCAAGGATTCGACAGAACCCACGGCTTCCGAGATAGTCCGGACGAGTTCGGCGGCGGACTCGGCCGCTTCGCGCGCTTGAACGACGGCGTCATTCGCCCGTTTGGCCGCCGAGTACGCGTTTTCGACCTCCTGGCCGTTGCGTTCGAGAATTGCCCGGCCGGCGCGCAAATATACAGCCTCCGCGCGGTCCTTGTTTCGGATAACGCGGCGCACCTCAGCTTGGCTGGAAGCGCGTTTCAGATCGCGTTCAAAATTCTCCTGAGTGTCGCGATAACATCGTTGCGTTTCCCGAAAGCGATCCTCATGCGAACTCATTCTGGACTCCCTTCAAGCTTAGTGAGCGAGCTCTTCCGCCGCAGGCCGCTCTGAAAGCGCGGCGTCGATATCCTCTGCGGCTCCAGCGAGCTCCGCCAGCGCCGCTTCCACAGAGTCAAAATCAGAGGTTGAAAGCGAATCGAAGCGGCGATGCGCTTCAGACAGATTTTCAAGCGCGCGAGCAGCAGCAGCATACGCTTGCACAGCGCTCGTCGCGCGCAATTCGGCCCGGGCGATCGCTAGCGCCTCAACCGCGCGCGCCAGCGCCGGCTCGTCTGAAAGAGTCCGCTCGCTGTCCGCAACGAGGTCCGTGCCCAAATCTTCGAGAAGCGGCATCAGAACGTCGGAGCGGCTGTTCAACCCGGCCTCGATCAGGAGAATGCGCATTTCACTCTCGCGTTTGCTCCAGTCACCCATAAAGGCGGTAAACACGATTTCTTCGCGCTCCAGCGCCGCGCTCATTATCTTCGTCGCCCCGCCGATCAGCTCGTTTGCAGCCCGCAAACGCTCTTTTTGACGCCGCCGCGCCCACAATCCGCCGGCGCGGGGGAGGACCGCGAACGCCGCGCTCAGAGGCACGCTGGCGACCGCAGCGTAGGCGTTGGCGGATGTGGATAGCTCGCCCAGCGCCGTCTCAAGGTCTGATTCGGCGTCATACTCGGCTTCCATGCGAAACGCGCCGTACGCGCTGTTGAGCTCCTGCAATGCTTTTGTGCGTAGCTTTATGAGCTGCACGAATTTGAGCCTCTCCTCCAGAAGCTCCGGAGAGTCAGTGACAGGCTGACAGAAATCCGGCCTTATCCTGCAAGTCTTTGCTGTTGTGAGGAACGCGTTCACTTCGGATTGTCGCAGCGCCGCAGTGGACAGCATCTGGAGGTTTTGTTGAACGGCGGCAGTTGTTTGTTCGCCTGTTCGCGCCAACAGAAGCGCGTCATCTCGCGGAGGCGAAGCGCAAGCGGTCAAGATGAGCCCGTTTAGAAACAGGACAATCCACGCGCGAGGCAACATTATTAAACGGGCCTTCTTCCTAATATTGGCGACCTACAACCTGGGACGCCAAGGTTACAACTTATACAAGACCTTAATTCATTGCTCGAATCTTGTTTAACGTCTTGGCCGCAAGACCAATCTCAGAACCCGCAGGCCAGGGCTCCGGTCAGGTTTGCGCCGGCGGCGACGACGGCGCCCGCCAGGAAGCCGGTTCCCAGCGTGAAAAAGCCTGATCCCGCGCCCACCGCCAAGGCCGTTCCGGCCGTCGCCTCGACCGCCACCCAGCACTGGGTGGCGTTGTTTGACGTCACCTGAGCGCCCTGGAAGTCGTGGGTGTCCGCCACCGCGGTGACGTGGGCGCTGTTTTCCGAGGTCATCGCGCCGCCATAGCTCAGCGCGCCGCCGCTGATGCATTGCGTGACATTGTCGCTCGACCAGTCGTTCAGGAAGGCCACGTCATACTGGTAGAGGCCGGACGGGTTGCTGCGCTCATTATGATAGGAATCGTCATCCAGCATGCGGAACCCGGTCTGGGCGTCCGGCGTGATCAGCGCTTCAAAATCCGCCTTTCCAAGCTCCGGGCCGCAAGCATAGCGCGATGACGCGGCGCGGGTGGCCTCGTCATAGTCATCATTATCGGAAAGCTGAACGCTCAGGGCGCGCTCCAGATATTCCTTGTATTCGGACACCGCCGGGTCGCCATTGGCGTTAGGTCCCAGCACGTCATGGCCGGCGACGCTGAAATAGTCCGTCATGTCGCCGATGTCGCGGGTGTCTATGGGATCATTGACCCCGAGCTTGCCGTCGCCGTCCAGATCGAACACCAGATTGAAGCTGTTCCCGTAATAGTTGGAGAACAGGAAGCCGAGATTGCAAGCCTGCTGAAACTCATCGTCCTTGCTGGAGGACGCGTTCTGGCAGGGATCGTCGTCATACCCGGTGTCGTCGGGCGAGGCGGGCGGATCGCCCTCTCCGGCGAAGGCCGGATCGAACACCGAGGCCGGCGGGGCCTGGTAGTTGATGCTGGCGTTCATCAATTGCGCCGGCCGGGGCCAGGCGCTGAAGAAGGTCTCGCCGTCGGAATTGGTCGTAAAGGACTGTTTGCGGTCGGCGTCGGTGAGCTGCGCGGTCTGGATCGTCCCGGCTTCGGCCAGCTGGATCGGGATTGAATAGGCGGCCAGATCGATCCGCGCCGCGCGCGCCGCCGCCCAAGAATGATAGCCGCCCTGATCGAGCAGCCGGTCGCTGACGATATAGGCGTCCGCGGTCAGATTGGCCGGCAGGTTCTTGGCCAGCGCATAGACATTATAGGCCTGGCTGAGATCGAAGACGTCCCGCAGCACCATATTGTCGCCGAGCGTGACGAGGTCGTTATGGCCGGTCTCCGATTGCGTCACCAGAATATCGGCCTGCGTCCCGTAATTGGCGAAATCGCCGTCTTTCAGCGAGAACGCGCCATCGCCATTGGCGTCGAAGACAAACACGTAGGCGCCGGCGTTCGGGGCGCTCCACGACACCGTCTGATTGAGATCGCCTTTGGCGTCGGTGGTCACCGCCGTCGGCGCGCCGCGCACGTCGGTCAGGGGATAAGTGAAATTGGATTTGTAATTGCGCGCCGTCGAATAGGCGGTGATGTAGAATTGCGCCGAACTCGCCGAGGGCAGGAGCTGGGTCCCGGTGGAATGGACGTCGTCGGTTTCCTTGAACTTGCGGCGCTTATTGGCCTGGGTCACGGGGACCGAGACCGAGGCGGTTATGACCGGCGCCGCCTTGATCTGGGTCTGGCCGAGCTGGACCCAGACGAGATAGTGGTCAGAGACGCGTTTGCCGTCGAGGCGCGTGGCGTTGCCAAAATGGTCGTAATCCACGCCATGCAGCCGGTAGTAGGCGTTCAGCGCGTCGTTCAACAGGATCCGGTCATAGCCGCAGGCCGTGCCCACCGCGGTGTTGGTGCGTTGCCCGTAATTAATGCGCCAGTTCCAGCCTGCGGCGAAATCCTGCCCGCGGAACCCGACCGGATAGGAGGCGCAATCGGCGTTCAGATCGCCGATCAGCATCTTATTGGCCCCGGCGGCCAGATTCTGCTCGATCGCGCGCAGCTCGTAATGCACCGAGCTCGCGTTGGACGCGCCAGCCACCGTGCCCGGCGGGCGCGCCTGCGCCGAATGGCCGTAAGCGGGCTTGGTGTGATTGGTGTAGATGTCGAACGTCACCGGCGCAAAAGTCGGATCGTTCGGCGTATAGGTGACCGTGGCGATGATGGGCGGGCGCATCCAGACATTGGCGGCGGGCTGCATCGTGCCGTTGGCGGCGAGATAATTGACGCCGGTCGTCGAATAATCGGTGAGCGGGGCGATGGCGATCGTCCCGGTGGCGTTGGCCGGCGGCGCGCAGACCACGTAGCGCTCCTGCCGGCCGACCCGGCCCGACGGCGCGCTGACATGATTGCAGGCATAGCCCGCGGGAAGATAATTGCTCAGATGGGCGGTGACCGATGCGCCGGTCTGCAGCACTTCCTGAAACACGACGATGTCATAGCCGCCGGCGATATTGCCCATGCGGGTCAGCAGATTGACGCGGTCGCCGCCCGCCGGAAAGGTCGCCTTGCTCATGGAGAGATTCATGAGGTTCCAGGACGCCACGTTCAGGGCCCAGGAGTGATAGGTGACCCCATTGGCCGTGGCCGGTTCGGCCTCCGTCACGAGGGGCCCGGCGGCGGGCGGGGGCGCGTCCGCGCCGTGCCCGCAGGCGGCCAGCGCCGCGGCGCCGGCGAAGGCGGCGGCGATGCAGCGGGGGCTCATTGGCCGCTCTGCAGGTCGGTCTGATAGGTATAGGGACCCACGCCGGCCACGCCGATGCTGCCCCGGGCGGGCTCCACCTCAAGCGGCGGGCCGTCGGCGCGCACCGCCTTGACCTCCCAGTCGAAACGTTGCGCGGAGTTTCCGTTTTCCGAAACGACGGTGAAGGCGCCGTCGACGATCCGGGCGCCGTCCCGGGTCTGCACCGCCAGACGGTCGAACCCGTCAATATTGGTCAGCTGGATCGTTTGATCGCCATCGCGCGTCAGCGCCTCGAAATAGGGCGGCAGCGCGATCCGCGCCGCACCGTCCTCCAGCTGCGCGCTGCCGCGATAATAGACCGCGCCTTCGGGACCCTCGAGCGAGGCGTGAACCAAATGGCGCTCCTGATCCAGCGGATGGTCAATGATGAAGGTCTTGAAAATGGACTGCGTGGGATCGACCGGATTGATGGCGTGGATCTGGATATCGCTCTGCGCCGAGCCGGTTCCGCCATAGACCAGAACGAACGGACGCTGGCCGTACCGCACGTCAAACCCGTTTATGACCGCCGAGGCGCCGAACTGGCCGTCCAGCCCGCCGCCCTTGATCAGCCCCTCGGTCAGGGAGTCTCCGGCGACGTGCAGGGTTTCTTGCGGGTCGCTGGTGCCCACGCCCATCTCGCCTTCCTGGTCGACGACAAAGCCCTTGATCGCGGTATCCGCCTCCTGGGCGGCGGCCGACGCGGCGGCGCCAAGGCCAAGCGCGGCTGCGGCAATGATCGGCATAGCCTTTGAGGAAAATCGCATGTCACGCTCCTTTATTCCTGGATGGCCGGCGGCCGGGGACTCAGCGGTTTGCGCGGTCCTCCAGATGACTGGCGTAGTCGGTCTCAAAGCCCTCGGGCAGAAGGCCCTGGACGCGCGCCGGCGCGGCCTGTTTGGCGGTGGCCAGCTTTTGCTGGGCGTCATGCCCGCCGACGAGGAACCCGTTGGCGTAGAACGATCCGGTCTCGGGGTGCAGCGCCGCGGCGGAGCGGTCGAGCATGAGATTATAGACCGGCCCGTCATAATCGATTTCGGCGGCGGCGCTCACGGTCACCGGGCCGTCTTGCGAGAGAATCCGGTCGCCCGGCTGCAGATCCTCGGCGGCGCGCCACGATCCGTCCGCCATGACGAACGGGTGCATCGCAGACGCCTCGACCTTGAGACCATCGCCCGCTTCAATGACATAAAGCGTCGCCTCGTCGCCCTCGACCGTGCCGACGATATGGGCTTCGACGCCGCCCATGGAGATGACCCGCTCGCCCTCGCCGGCAAACTCTGAAATCGGGCGGTGACCGTCGCCCCCGGCCAGCGCGATCAGCGTGTCGGGATGCAGGCAGCCCGCCACCAGCCGCAGCATCGGGGTCGCCAGGGAGCCGGCGGTCGGCCCGAGGAAATGCGGCACCGTGGTGCCGGCCTGGGACAATTGCGAGGCGACGATGGTGTTGTCGCTATCGGCGTCATTCTCGACCTGAAGGGTCAGCGCAAACTGCACGCTGGTCCCGTCGCCCCCGCAAATCAGGTCGGACGCGCCGCCAAAGTCCAGATCGTCGAAATTCCAAGACAGGGTCTTGGTCGCGGCGTTATAGGCCACCTGCTCCTGGGAGAAGAAATTCGACCCGCTGATGGCCGGCGCCAGCCGGCAATTTCCGCCCTGGACGGTGTTGATCAGCGACACCGATCCGGTGCCCACCAGATCGCCTGCGCCGTCGGTCCTGGGCGTCTGGGAGGGCTTGTATGTGACCGAGCCTTCCATGTTCACCAGCACGTCGGTGTTGGAGTAGGTCCCATAGTCGCACACGCCCGGATTGGCGTTGGCGTTCACCGAACGGCTGGTGCAGACCAGCGCGGTCTCCAGCGAGTCGTTCTGGGCGTGAACGATGATCGGATCCGATATCGACTGAACCTGCGGATAGTCGATCGTATCGAGCGTCAGCGCGGAGATCTGCGAGATATAGCGCTGGTTCGTCGCGTCATAGAAGGTCGCGGTAAACGCCCCCGTAAAAGCCTGATCGGCGGTCGTCACGGCGTGATTGACCGGGAAGTACTGACCCGACCCGAATGACGAGGTGGTGGCGCAGTCGCCGATCGGATTGTTGTTGAGATCGTAGAAACAGAGGCTGGTATAGGCGATCTGCAGCGTGCGGGACGGATCGTCCGCCGCCGCCTCCATACTGGCGGCCGCCGAACCCTGATAATTGGACGCCGTGTTCGTGGGATAAAGCGCCAGCATCTGGGTGGCGATGTCGGTGTAAACCAGATCGTCGGAGACCTGCACGGTTTCGGGATAGGTCACGCCCTGTTCGGCGTGGATGTCCTGATGGGCGTCGATGAGCGCGTGCAGCCCCGGATAACGGTCCGCGGCGAGGTCGGCGCGCTCATAATGGCGTTTCAGGAACCGGACATTCTCAGGGTCGCTGTGATCCAGCGTCACGGTTTCGCCGTCCGCGGCCTGCGCCAGCACGTGCGCCACGGCGGCGCGGTCCGCTTCAGCCCAGACGGGTGCGCCCGCCGATTCGGGCTGCGCCTGCGCGCCCCCCGCCATGCACGCCCCGGCCAAGCCGGCCAGCCCCATCATCCTGAACATCGTGACGCCCCCTATTTCTATTTGTAATTGTGTATTATCAGAAAATTATCGTCTTAGGAATAGACCGTCCTTGATATGACATTCCGGCGCGCAAAGGGGAGGCGGCGCTCGATATGGCTGGATTCTGGATAAGGCTGGGCTTGATCTGCGTTCTGCCCTGGAGCGCGAATGCAGAGGACCGCGACCCGCATCCGCCCGGTTACTCGCTCAAAAGCGGTCAGGGCTTGCCCATAACCCGCACCGTCGATCCGGCCACGCTGGGCGCCCGCGCCATGACCTGGGAGAGGGACGCTGCGTCAAGAACCGACGGCGATCAGAACGGGAGGGACGCCTGCCCGTGTTTTGAGGGCGAAGCGGCGGGCAAAGCCTCATGCGGCGCGCAATTCGCCTATTCAACGCAAGACGGCTCTGAGCCCGTCTGCGGCGCGCCTCGGCGCAGCAACGACGGACTGGCCAAACGGGATCAGAAAACGCTGGGCCGGGCAAACTCGGTCAGACGTCTTCCCGGCGCAGATTTGAGATCATCGCAATAATCTGATCGCGGACCCGGTCGTCGCATTCATCAAGATTGTGCAGCATCTTCGATACGGTGCGGGCCTGTAGATTCTTGAACGATTCAAGCGGCGCGTCGGCCTCATCGGCGTCCGCCGCATTGTCGGTGGGATAAAAATAGGTGATCGGCTTGCCGACGACCTGCGCTATTTCATAAAGTCGCTGAGCGGCCACGCGGTTCGCACCGCTTTCATATTTCTGGACCTGCTGGAAACTGACATTGAGCCGGTCGCCCAGCTCCGACTGAGACAGGCCGCAGAGCTGACGCGCCAGTCTGACCCGGGCTCCGATCAGCGCGTCCAGCTCCGTGGTTGATCGCGGCTTATTTTTTTCTGTCATGGCCCTGTCTTATCGCCTGTCATTCTTAAGATATGGGCAAAAAGACAGAGCGATTCAAATTAATCCCGGTCGCCATTATCAGCGGACGGGTCGGTGGTGGCGAGTTCGCCGGTCGCGATGTTCTCCAGAACCAGCTGGTAAAAATGCGGATAATAGGTTCCGCAATGATCGGTCATGACCACCGTCTTGCGATCCGGATCGCCAAACGCGACCTCGAAATCGCTGTCTTCGGGGAACACCGACACGCCCGGCCAGGTCCGGCCGGCCAGCTGGAACTCATAGAACCGCCAGCCCTCCGGCGCGATGAACATATAGTCGGTGGGGTAGTCGGCGCTGAGATTGCCGTGTTTCAGTCCGAAATGGACGGCGTGGGCCGCAACGGTCCCGCCCTCGCGAATCTCGAGCTTGGGGTATATGCGGACATCGACCCGGCGCGTATCGCGCGGGGCCTCTTCAGAGTTCGCCATCGTCTCTCTCCATGTTGCTGGCGCGGCCGGCCGTGGCCGGTTGAGACTCGCGCTCCCAGAACGCGAGGAAATCGGGTCGCTGATAATCCGAGTCTATCAGCGCATTCTTCAGATCGTGGGCGCTATCGCGCTCGCCCAGCCGCCACCGAATCCGCGCCAGAAGGTCCTGTCCGGCGCGGCTGGACACGGCTTCGGCCCCGTCCAGACGGCGCGCCGCCTCCCGATAGGCGCGCATCGCCTCCTCGCGCTGGCCCATAGAGGCGAGAAGTTCGCCCTGGATGAAATAGGCTTCCGCGGCGAGCGGCCTCGCCGAGGCGCGGCCGGACTCGACCGCAAGATCGGCCGACCCGGCCGCGCTCGCGATATCGGCGCGTGCCGCCTCCAGGGCGCCGGAGGCCTGCGCGATCTGCGCGGAAATGAGCTGCAATTCGGCGCGCGTGACATGGCGGTCGTCATCGGCGCCTTGCAGATCCTTTCCGGCCAGGACGCGGCGCGCCTGATCGGCCAGAAGTTTCGCCCTGACGGGCTCGCCGGCCCACAGCGCCAGCCGGGCGCGTTCATGAAGCGCCTGCATATAAAGCCGGCGG